>JBEBIF010000115.1:0-9205 GCA_040080515.1 Chitinophagaceae bacterium
TCTTTATCCAACCCAAGGTCGCCGATGATCCACTCTCTTTCTTTTTCATCAAAGGCGGAGATCAACTGCACTGTTTCAGAGTCACCTGCTTTTTTGCCGATCCAGTTTTTACGGAAGGCTTCTGAAAAATATTTTACCAGAACAGAATTGTCTTTTTTGATACCGCCTTCCACTTCGCTGCCATCTGCATTGGATTCAGCGAACGTTACGTTCAGTACATTGTCTTCTGTAGTCACGGTTTCCTCATCTTTCATATTGCCATAGCGGTTCTGCAGTCTGTCCACTTCGTTATTCACCATTTCATCGGTCACGGTCACTACATAGCGGGTGGTTGCAGCTTTAGCCAGGTCGGGCAGGTTGAAATCAGGTTTCATTCCCACTTCAAATTCAAATGTATAATCAGCGGGATTGTTTACATCCAATTGTTTGAAATCTGATTCCAGAGGAAGTGGCTGGGCGAAAATATCCAGCTTATCGTTTTGCAGGTAGCCGATCAGTTCTTTGTCAACAGTTTTCAGTACTTCATCGGTAAACAAAGAAGTGCCATACATTTTTTTGATCAGTCCTGCGGGTACCATCCCTTTTCTGAAGCCGGGTATATTTGCTTTTTTGCTGTATTCTTTCAGCGCTTTTTCAAAGGAGGGGAGGTAATCGGTCTTTTCCAGTTTCACTGTCAGCTTTTCATGCAGCAGACCGATGTTTTCTTTGATAACTGTAGCCATGAACGTTTAATGTTTTAAAAGTTTAAGGTCTAAGGTTGTTTACAATTTGTAATTGCTTTTAACTGTAGTAAAGTCAGGCATGAAAGAACGTTAAACGTTAAACATACAACCTTCAACCTTCAAAAGTCCGGATGGAGGGACTCGAACCCCCACACCTTACGGCATCAGATCCTAAGTCTGACGTGTCTACCAATTTCACCACATCCGGATAGAAAATTCCAAATTTTGAAATCCCAGATTCCAAACAAAAAGGAATTTGGAATTGGGGTATTTGGGGATTTTCGAATTGGGTTGCAAATGTAGCTGATTTGCATAGAATAAAACGCCTTTTTTCCGTAAATTCGTAGACAATGGAAACCGTAGCACAGATACCTAAATATAACCTGAATGAGGAGGATGAAAAGAAGCTGATCCTCAGGGAATATCGTTCCCTGCTGAAGGTACTCAAGACCAAATTAAAGCCCGGTGATAAAGACCTGATCCGTACTGCTTTTGAAATGGCCGCTGAGGCCCATAAGACCATGCGCCGGAAAAGCGGGGAGCCCTATATCCTTCATCCAATTGCGGTAGCAAAAATCTGTGTGGATGAGATCGGGCTGGGTGTCCGCTCTACTATCTGTGCCCTGCTGCATGATACCGTGGAAGACACTGATATTTCCCTGGATGATGTGAAACGGGAATTTGGAGAGGAGATTACACGCATCGTGGACGGGCTGACCAAGATTTCTAACGTTATTGATGTGAATGCTTCGCAGCAAGCAGAGAATTTCAAAAAGATATTACTGACCCTTACGGATGATCCCCGGGTGATACTGATAAAACTGGCCGACAGGCTGCATAATATGCGGACACTGGACAGTATGAAAAGGGAAAAACAACTGAAGATCGCTTCGGAGACCGTATATGTGTATGCACCATTGGCACACCGGATGGGTTTATACAATATCAAAACAGAAATGGAAGACCTGGCCATGAAATACATGGAGCCGGATGTGTACAAGGACATTGCCCGCAAACTGGCAGAAACAAAAAAGGAGCGAACCAAATTCATCAATGAATTTATTAAACCGATCAAAGACAAATTAGATAAAGCCCAGTTGAATGCAGAGATATACGGCCGCCCTAAAAGCATTCATTCCATTTGGAATAAAATGAAAAAGAAAGGCGTGGAGTTTGAAGAAGTGTATGACCTTTTTGCTATCAGGGCCATCCTGGACTCACCACCGGAAAGGGAAAAAGAGGATTGCTGGAAAGTATATTCGATGATCACTGATGAATACAACCCATCTCCCGAACGGTTGCGTGACTGGCTGAGTAATCCTAAAAGCAATGGTTATGAAGCGCTGCATACTACCGTGATGGGGCCACAGGGCCGCTGGGTGGAAGTGCAGATCCGTACCAAACGCATGAATGAGATAGCTGAAAAAGGACTGGCCGCCCACTGGAAATATAAAGAAGGGAACAGTGATGAGAGCCGGTTTGATAAATGGTTTCAGCAGATACGGGAAGTGATCACCAATCAGGAAACAGACAGTATTGACTTCCTCCAGGATTTCAAGACCAGTTTTCTTGCAGAAGAAATTTATGTTTATACGCCCAAGGGTGATGTAAAGATGCTTCCGGTAGGTTCAACCGCTTTGGATTTTGCATTCGCCATACATAGTGCTATCGGTGTAAAAACGATTGGCGCTAAAGTAAACCATAAGCTGGTACCTATTAGTCATATGCTGCACAGTGGCGACCAGGTGGAGATCATTACCAGCAACAAGCAAAAAGCATCGGAAGACTGGTTGGGTTTTGTGGTCACTTCCAAAGCAAAAGGAAGGATACGGGATGCATTAAAAGAAGAGAAAAGAAAAGTAGCAGATGAAGGCAAGTACACCGTACAACGGAAACTGGAAGGATTGGGAGTGCCTGTATCGCAGTATAATATTGATGAGCTGGTGCAATGGTATAAACTGCCTTCCAACCTCGACTTATTTTACCAGGTAGCAGTAAAGAATATTGATCTGAAGGACCTGAAAGAATTTAAAGTACTTGGCGACCGGATAGAAGCGCCGAAGCCGGTGAAGATACAGGAGCTGAAACCGGAGTATAATCCGAACCACCATGCCACTTCAAGAAAAGATGCGGAGTTGGTGATATTTGGTGAAAGCAGCGATAAGATCGTGTATAATCTTGCTAATTGCTGTAAGCCAATTCCAGGCGATGATGTGTTTGGTTTTGTAACTACGGGTAAAGGATTGACGATACACCGTACCAATTGTCCCAATGCCACCAAGTTATTATCTAACTATGGGCACCGGGTGGTAAAAACCAAATGGGCAAAGAATAAAGAGATATCCTTCCTTACCGGTGTGAAGATCGTAGGCATGGATGATGTGGGAGTGGTCAATAAGATCACCATGCTTATTTCCGGAGAATTGAAAATAAATATCGCAGCGCTGACCATTGAAGCAAAGGAGGGGTTGTTTGAAGGGAATATCCGGCTGTATGTGCATGACAAAGAAGAACTGGACAACCTGGTGCAGAGCCTGCTGAACCTTCCGGGAATTGAATCTGTGGAACGGTACGATATGGAGGATATACCGTCGTGATTGGAATAAACGTTTCCACCCGTATTTTTACGATTCCCTTCTAAATGACGTGCCTGTTTTACCAAGTAAAACAGATAATGTGTATCTTTTCGGCGGTTTGGGACCCACATTTACAAGAAACAACTGCACTTTTATTATGAGACTGAAACTGTTGAGAAGAATCACAGCAATTAGCTGTTTGATGATTATTCTTTCCGGATCGATTTCCGCACAAAATTTTTCCTTTAACTGTTCAAAAGATACGCTGGTTCCGGGCTGCCCGGCCAACTTATGCATCACCCTGCAAAGCCTTATTCCTGATCTCAGGGGATTATCAAGTTCTTATACATTAAACCCGGGCAGCACTACTGCCGGGTGTTTTCCAATATATGTGGCTCCCAATGACCCTGCCGGAACATCTACCACTCTTAATGTGGATGATACGTACAGCGGGGTGGTAAACCTGAGCTTTCCCTTTCCTTTTTATGGCACTTATTATAATTCATTAGTGGTAAGTACTAATGGATATATCAGCTTTGATGTATCACTGGCAGGTGGTGGTTCGCACTGGCAAAACCGTGGCGATCTTCCCAATGCATTATATGACAGGGCACTGGTAATGGGGCCGTATCATGATCTGCTTCCCGGTGCTGCCACTTCTCCCAACCAGCGCATACAATACCAGGAATTTGGTTTGGCACCTTACAGAAGATGGGTGCTTAGCTTTTATAAGGTTCCCTTGTTTTCCTGTACGGCCCTTATTGAAAACACCCACCAGATCGTATTGTATGAATCCACTGGTATAATAGAGGTTAAAATTTTTGACAAGCAAATTTGTACAGGCTGGATTGGCGGCAAGGCAATGGTAGGTATCCAGGATTTTACCCGCACACAGGGAATGACTGCGCCATTGAGAAGAATGAGTGATCCGGCATGGGGCAGCATCGGTATGAATGAAACGTGGCGCTTTGTGCCTAATTCAGGAGTATCACTTTTGAAAAGAGTGGAACTGTATGATATAGGCGGTACATTGATAACAACAGGCACAACGATCAACCTGGGTAATGGTATGCTGGAAGCTTCTTTCCCCAATATTTGTGCACCTGCCGGCACCACTACTCCATATGTTGTTCGTTCAGTATATGAGAAAATTGACGATCCGGCAGTTGAAATATTTGGTTCAGATACAGTCCGTATAAACAGGGCAGCAGGTCTTACCGGTACTGCTACTTCCACACCTGCCTCCTGTGGCACCGCAGATGGTACTATTACAGTTAATGGTGTGACCGGCGGTACCACTCCATATGAGTATTCCTTAGATAATATCACCTGGCAATCCAGTAATGTGTTCACTGGTTTACTGGCCGGCCCTTATACGGTTCATGTAAGAGATATCACCACTATTTGCACCCGTGATATTGATATCACCGTAGGACTTTCTGGCAACCTTGCTGCCACTGCATCTTTTACAGCCGCAGCCTGTACAGGCGTTAACAACGGTACGATCACTATTACATCAGCCGCAGGCACAGGGCCCTACACTTTCAGATTAGATGCAGGGGCACCACAGGCTGGTACCATACCATATACATTTACCGGAGTTGCTCCCGGTCTGCATAACGTATTAGTTACTGACCTGAGTAATGGATGTGTGTCAGTTCCCATTCCTGTTACTGTTACAGCAGGTGCTGGTGTTAATGGCGGCTTATCACAAACAGCTACTTCCTGTCCGGCATTGAGTAACGGTACTATTACGGTAACGGTGACAGCCGGTACTCCACCCTTTACTTTTCAATTAGATGCAGGAGCGCCCCAGCCCGGTGCCAGCCCTTTTACATTTACCAATGTGCCAGCAGGGTTTCATAACGTACTGGTTACAGATAATGTGGGATGTACAAGACCTTTAAGTATTACAGTAAATGCCGGGCCAACCGTATTTGCAAATGCAGTGCCCGCTGCCACATCTTGTAATGGTGCAGCAGATGGTACCATAACAGTTACACCAACCACCGGCACAGCTCCTTATACCTTTTCACTCGATGCAGGCCCTTTCCTTCCGGGTGCGGTTCCTTATACTTTCAGCAACCTGGCTTCGGGTGGTCATACGATCCAGGTGACCGATGCAAACGGATGTACTTCTACACCGGTTAATGTAAATATTGCCGCAGGCCCTGCCCTTACAGGTATTGCCGCAGCTACGGCCACTTCGTGCAGCGGAGCTACTAACGGTTCTATAACGGTCACTCCTACCAGCGGAAGCGCCCCTTATACATTTTCATTAGACGGAGCTGCGCCAGTAGCAGGAGTTGCGCCTTACACCTTTACCAATGTACCTGCCGGACCTCACTCGGTTGTTATAGCAAGTGCAGCAGGCTGCATCTCTCCCCCCTTGTCTGTTCCGGTAGCAGCAGGTCCTGCGCTTTCAACTACCGCAAATGCAACAGATGTGCTTTGTAATGGAGGAGCAACAGGTTCTATCACTGTTGTACAGCCCGTTGCCGGTACTCCTCCTTATGAATATTCACTCGACAATGTTACCTGGCAAAGCAGCCAGCTTTTTAGCGGCCTTCCTGCCGGGGGGTATACTGTTTATTTCAGAGAAAGTAATGGTTGCAATGGTTCATATCCTGTTACAATAAATGAACCGGCTGTGCTTTCTGCTACAGCAGCTTCTGTGGCGGTGATCTGTAACGGGCAAAGCAATGGTATCGTTACAGTAAGTGCCGCTGGTGGTATAGCTCCGTATGACTATTCAATCGATGCCGGTGTAACCTGGCAAAGTAGTAACGTATTCAATATGCCTGCCGGAACGTATAATATAAGGGTGAGAGATGTTAACGGCTGTATTACGCCTCAAACAATTACCGTAACAGAACCAGCAGTTCTTGCAGCTTCTTCTGTCAACACCAATGCCAGTTGTAATGGTGGTAATGACGGAGTGATCACTGTCACTGCTACCGGTGGAAATACCAATTATGAATATTCAATTGATAATGGCGCCACCTGGCAGACCAGCAATGTATTCAACGTAGCTCCGGCAACTTATACCGTAGATGTAAGGGATAACCTGGGTTGCAATACCAATTTCACAACAACAGTGGGATTGACAAGTGATTTTACATTTACAAAACAAACGGACGCTACTATTTGCGAAAGCAAGTCCACACAACTGGAAATGATATCCAATGCCACCCAGTATTCCTGGTCGCCGGCAATTGGCTTAAGCAGTACCAATATTTACAACCCGGTGGCCAATCCTGTTGTTACCACCGAATATTTTGTCACGGCCACACTGGGCCGCTGTAGTGTTGATGATACAGTGATGGTGTATGTAAATCCGGCACCAATACCCAATGCAGGGGTGGATGGATTTATTTGTTACGGACAAACGTATCCCATGCAAGCCTCAGGCGGTACACAGTACACCTGGTCACCATCCACGTATCTTGATAATCCCAATAGCGCTACACCAATTTCTAATCCGGCAAAAGATATTACTTATACTTTATCAATAGTTTCGGATGTAAACGGGTGTGCCTCTTTGATAACCGATCAGATGCGGATAGATGTTACACCTCCTGTTAAAGTGACAACTCTTCCTTATGATACCGTTGGATATCCCGGCGATACATTGCGAATAGTGGCGTTGCCTTCAGACCCTGATGCAAATATTTATACATGGACACCAGCAATAGGACTCAGCAATACAAGCATTCCAAACCCGCTTCTTACTATCGGACCTATTGGAAGTGATCTGACCTACCAGGTCACCACCTCCACCATTGCCGGATGTAAAGGACAGGGGTATGTACATGTAAAAGTGTATAAAGGCCCTGATGTGTATATGGTCACTGGTTTTACTCCAAATGGTGACGGCCGAAATGACCGGTTCACACCATTCCCGGTTGGAATGAAATCATTGACCTATTTCAAAGTGTTTAACCGGTGGGGGCAGTTGCTATTCTCTACCACCTCTCAGCATATAGGATGGGATGGAAAACTGGACGGCAGAGACCAGCCGGTGGGAACTTATATATGGATGGTGGAAGGTATCACCAACCAGGGCAAAGTAATTACCAAGAAAGGTGTGGTGACACTCATACGGTAATCTTGTCAAAAGCATTGTAAAAAGGCTCCGGAAAACCGGGGCTTTTTTTACTTCAGGGACTTATCAGTTGTAGAATCAACCGGTTAGTTATCATCCGGCTTGTACAAGATGCCCCTCTTTCACTTGCGCCGTATTTTGATTATCTTGTATGCTGATTCTTACCAGGCAAACCTTATTTAACCATCTTCCGGCATGAAATTGAAGCTATTGAAACGGTTTTTGACCTTCGGTTGTTTCTTTTTTCTCACCGGTCTTCTAAAAGGGCAAAGCTGTATTCCTACCACCATAAATGGCACAGTGCTCAATGTTGCCTGTCCGCAAAGCTGTATCGATTTTAATTTCCAGGTCACGCATATAAAAGGAACCACCGATTACCTGGTTCGTTCCATTCCTTATACTCCCTACCCTTATGTTACTCCGGGAGGGGTGGAAGTAACCTCTGTGTATGCAGATGACCTCTTTTCGCAACAGGTAAATTTGCCGTTTCCTTTTTGTTTTTATGGAGCTACTTATAATAGCCTGGTGATAGGTTCGAACGGCCTCATTTCGTTTGATGTTTCCAACGCCAACCTGGAGAATTCCTGGTCACTAACTACAGTTCCACATGGCGCCATTCCCCAACCGATACCTTATAACGGAGGCACACAAGGAGATAAGACCACTACCTATTATCCAAGGGCATCCATCATGGGCGCCTATCATGACATCTACCCGTTACTTTCGGCAGCCGGCACCCGAAAAATAGAATACAGCATATCCGGAAATGCTCCCTGCAGAAAATTTGTTACCAGTTTTTACCACGTACCCATGTACAGTAATCCTTGCAATAACCAGTTAAGCACCAGCCAGATCGTATTGCATGAGAATACGGGTATAGTAGAGGTTTTTATTGACAATAAACCACTTTGCTCCGGTTGGAACCAGGGCCTGGCAATTATAGGTATGCAAAACTGGGCACGAAATGATGCGGATTGGCCTGCCGGCAGAAACTGCCAGGTGTGGGATGAAAATACTACTGCTTACGAATTTTTACCTTCAGGACCGGGCTCCAAATTTTTATCCTGTGAGTTGCTGACACTTGCAGGAACTTTAGTGAATGTAGCCGATACCAGCACCAGTACACCCGGAGTGTTAGATATAAATTTTGCCGGCATCTGTCCGCCACCTGGGTCAACTCAATATGTGGTAAAAACAACTTTTGTTTCGTGCAGCAACCCGGCTGACGAACTGATCAGTTTAGATACTATAACGGTAAACCGGACCAACGATCTCTATGCAGATGCTGTTTCCACCAACACAGATTGCGGACCGGCTAATGGCACTATTACAGTAACCGTTCCTCCGGGCAATGGCATACCTCCATATACTTATACAATGGATGGAGGAACACCTGTTACCGGGCCCAGCCCTTATACATTTACAGGGGTGGCTATGGGACCACACACTATTGATGTACTGGATGCATCTGCCGGCTGCACCAGTACTATAACAGAAATTGTTGGCCGTAACAACAGCTTGCTTGTAAATACATCATCCACCGCTGCCTCCTGCTCCAATGTATATAACGGAACCATCACAGCCGGCGCAACTAATGGAACTGGTCCTTACACGTTCAAACTGGATGGATTTGGCGCAGTACCGGGTCCCAATCCTTACACCTTTACCAATGTAAACGGTGGAGACCATGATATCATTGTATATGATGCCACAGGCTGCCAGACAAATACTATAGTAGTGAATGTACCAACAGGCGCCGGGGTGAACGGATTTGCTGTAAGCACTCCTGCAACCTGTGCAAC
>JBEBIF010000116.1:0-9202 GCA_040080515.1 Chitinophagaceae bacterium
CTTTAACTAAGATAAGAAAACTTCGCAACTGTCGAGCAGCGAACAGAACGTAGAAGAGTGCGACCATCAACGGCGGGTAAACTGCAACAGACGATGCAAAATGCACTGCAGTTGGGCTAATAGTAGATTCCTCCTTCGTTGGAATGACAAGACTCCGAAAGGTCAGAATGACAAGGGAGTATGAAGGAGTTTGCTTGATCGTACCTCCCTGCAAAACCTTACCTTTGCGCACTTAAAAACAATAGGAAAACACCGGTCAACGGAAATAGTCTCCTGACTTTCCGTCCCCGGTCTTCCCGACTTTGAACAATGAAATATCACAACGAAATAGCCCGCCGCAAGACCTTCGCCATCATCTCTCACCCCGATGCGGGTAAAACGACGCTGACGGAGAAGTTCCTGCTGTTTGGCGGTGCCATACAGGTAGCCGGAGCAGTAAAGAGCAATAAGATAAAGAAACATGCTACCAGCGACTTTATGGAGATAGAACGGCAACGGGGTATCTCCGTGGCCACTTCGGTAATGAGCTTTGAATACAACGGCGTGCTGATCAACCTTCTGGATACACCCGGTCACAAAGATTTTGCAGAAGATACCTATCGCACCCTTACCGCTGTGGACAGTGTGATACTGGTGATAGACAGTGTGAACGGGGTGGAAGCTCAGACCCGCCGCCTGATGGAAGTATGCCGGATGCGGGACACCCCGGTGATCGTATTCATCAATAAAATGGACCGGGATGGTAAGAACCGCTTCGACCTGCTGGAAGAAATAGAAAAGGAACTGGGCATCGCCCTGCACCCGATGACATGGCCCATCAACAGCGGCAAGGAATTTAAAGGCGTGTACGACCTGCATGATAAAGACCTGCTGCTGTTTGCCGCCAATACCAAAGCAAATGAAGAAGATGTGCTTTCCATCAAAGACCTGAACGATTCCATACTGGTGGATAAACTGGGTGAGAAAGATGCCCACCAACTGCGGGAAGATGTGGAACTGGTGGATGGCGTTCATGGCGAACTGAAACTGCAGGACTACCTGGATGGTAAAGTGGCGCCGGTATTCTTTGGCAGCGCTATCAATAATTTTGGAGTAAAGGAAATGCTGGATACGTTTATTCGTATTGCTCCTACACCGCGGAGCCGGGAGACCACTGTTCGTCCCGTGAATGTGGAAGAGGATAAGATGAGTGGCTTTGTATTTAAGATACATGCCAACCTGGACCCGAAGCACCGGGACCGTATCGCTTTCTTCCGGGTATGTTCCGGTAAGTTTGAGCGCAACAAATACTTTCATCATGTGCGGTTAGATAAGGATGTCCGCTTCAGCAACCCGTATTCCTTTATGGCCCGTGATAAAAGTGTGATCGAAGATGCGTATGCGGGTGATGTGGTGGGACTGTTCGACACCGGCAACTTCAAGATCGGTGATACATTGACGGAAGGGGAGAACTTCTTCTTTACCGGCATCCCGTCTTTCTCACCGGAGATATTTAAGGAAGTGGTGAACAAAGACCCGATGAAGACAAAACAATTAGAAAAAGGATTGATGCAGTTGACGGATGAAGGGGTGGCGCAATTGTTTACCCAGTTTGGCGGTAATAAAAAGATCATTGGTTGTGTGGGTGAGCTGCAGTTTGAAGTGATACAATACCGGTTGCTGCATGAGTATGGTGCATCGGTGGTGTTTAATAACCTGCCTTTTTATAAAGCTTGCTGGTTGACTTCTAAAAACCCGGCAAAGTTGCTGGACTTCTCCCGATTCAAGCAGGCGAATATCGGGGAGGATAAGGATGGGCATATGGTGTATTTGGCGCAGAGTGAGTGGTTTTTGAATACGGAGAAGAGTAATAATCCGGAGATTGAGTTTCATTTTACCAGCGAAATTCATAAGTAAAGCCTCCCCAAACCCCTCCGAAGGAGGGGCCTTAGTCTCCGTGATGCTGAAATTCTTTATTGAATTTGCAGAAAGAGTTGTCTTCCCACAGGGCCCTTCGGGCGGAAATGGAATACAGGTTAGCCACAGACCTGCCTGCCGGCAGGCAGGTTACACGGATTAACACAGATGAATACAAATTGCATGTTACGATAGCTTGAGTATTGCTTCTTCTAAGTAGTTATAAAGTATAAACGACCTAAAGTCCCCCTTCGGGGGATTTAGGGGGCTGACCTAAAGCCCTCCTTCGGAGGGTGGGGAGGCCTTCTCTCTACTTCACTTCATACACATCTGCAAACACCAATCTGTCCTTTGTGGGCTGCGAAGCGGTGAAGGGGCCGGGTTGTTTGGGTTTCAGGCGATCGTACTCTATCATTTCATACTCCATCACTTTTACCCGGTAGGGTTTGGATGCATACTCGGTTGGCAGTGTGAACGCATGACTGTGATAGAAGCCAAAGTTTTTAATGTCTGATTCATTGAGGATATATACATAACTGTCTATCGGTTTTGGATTGACGGTGATATGCACATTGTCAGACGGGGCCACATCAAGCGGTTCGATAATGAATTCCACTTTGGTGCGGAACACAGAACCGGCATTGCTTACGGCCGGTGATGTTCCCGAAATGGCGACCACGATATTATTCTTGCTTCCTTTTGTTTCGAGGGAGCTGGCCCGTGGTGGTGGTATCTGTATATAATCTGTTTGCACAATGGGTGAGAGGCAGCAGTCGGTCCCGTCTTTTCGTACTGAATACTTTTGATAGCGGGCCAGTGCCAGCCGTACAAACGGATAATAGGCTGCGCCACCATTCAGCATAATGTCCACATAATACATATGCCGCTGCTGATCATACTTTGGAGTGAAGGCGGCTACATACACTTTTGCGGTGGGGTTTTCTACGGCAGACAGGTTCTCATCGATATTGTCATTGGTGATGCCGATGAAATTATCTTTTGTTACATAAGTATTGACAGGTAGTGGTGCTGATACTTTGGTAGGATCAGTGCCCCAGGTGGTGTAGGGAATATTTTTAGAGCCCGGGGAGTTGGCCAGTGTGGGATTAGCCGGAATACCCAGTACCACGGCGAGCTTTTCGTCATCACCGCTGCTGTACCACGGACGTTTTAAATAAACACGAAGACCGGATGCTCTTCCGGTAAAGAGCGTAGCACCTTTTGGCTGCCGGTCCCACTCAAAGGTGGGCAATACATACGCTACATCCGGTGCAGCGGGGCGGGCACTGCTGGGTATGATGATCTGTGACAGGGTGTTGCTGTCACGGGTAATGGAGAATGCGGCACCTTTATCTTTTATAAGATTGAAAAAATTCTCTTTGTAGCGGGTGGTGGCAATGGTCTTATAATTTACTTTCCGGTGTTTGGTATCGTTGAATAAATGTTTGAGTGGCGGGAAGGGATTATTCTTTACATCACCGATATTACCAAATACATAATCAAAGACAAGGTACAAGGTGGTGAAGTGAAATACTTTTGACCGCACGGGAACCTGTTCTGCTTTTTCTTTAGTGATATCATCTTCCCAATCGAGCCAGTCGGCTTCTATGTCCAGTTGCCCGGTGGATGGGCCATGCACTAAGAATTTTGAATGAAGTTGTGCAAAGTTATCGCCGTAGTTTCTGTCGGCTAATATGCCATCAATAAAAGGATAGGTCTTGCCGTTTGCTTTAAAAGGTAAGGGTTGCTGTACTGCATGTACAAAAGTGATCTCCCGCCAGGGAGAAAATAACCAGTGCTGTCCTTTGGCAATGCGCAGCTTCACCTCATTACTGATGGTGGGGGGATTCATCATTTCCAGTATGCCGGAGAATTTCTCAATGTCTTTGGGATTCCAGAAGCAGGCATAGTTCAGTTTCAGTATAGCGCCTTTTTGCAGTGTTACTTTTAAAGTGCGTTCGGCCTGCACCCATTGTATGTCCGGGCTGCCTTCGAGCAGGCGGATGCGAAAGGTGTTGGGCTTCATCCAGGTGTCGTAGGTAAGGGTATTGGAAGGATTAGCACTATCAAAATAAAAACTTATCATCCGGTCCAGTATGGCCGGGTTGGGAATTTTGGGATTGGGGTCATTGTTAGATATAAAGAAAGAGACACCCACAGCCATCGGGTCGGTAAGGTATTCCACTTTCAGCGTGGTGGCACCGGCGCTTTCCACTTTCATTTGATACATATCCGTCCCGTTGGAGAATGCAGGGTCTTTCAGATCGGAAGGATCGCCAATTCGATTATAGAAGGCTTCTGCTTTGGCTTCATTGCCGGGGCCCATCACCATATCTATCATACTATGTGTGGTGGCCATTTCCAGTGTGGTGCGTGGTGGTAGTACATGGCGCACGGCTTCACCGGGATAAGCGCTGGTTTGTCCGGCTTTTAAATTATTGTTCTCGTATTGTGCCGGGGTGCTACCATCATTACTTCTTATCACCATCATTTCGCCGGACTCGCCATCTTTTATTTCATTGCCTAATTTAAGGAACGGTGCATCTACCGGTTCATACCGCATGTATTTAATGGAAGGCTTGATGCAGTCGCTTGTGTTTTCCGGTTGCTCTGTTACGGCTGTGCTGTTGCCGGCCAGGTCCACCGTTCTTATTTTAATGGAATATTTTTTTCCAAAGCGGAGCATGGGCAGGCTGCCGCCAACGATATTGGGCAGCACATTCAATCTGAAATCTGCGGTGCCGGGTGTTTTGTATTTATCGGTCTCTTTGCTTTTGTTACCATCTTTATCAGAATACACTTCATTGTCGCTGTCCAGTAATGGATCATTTAATGCACTGCCGGGACGGGGCACACTCAGGCTCCATCCTTCCCAGCGGGCAATGGCTTCGCCTACTTTTAATTGGGTGCCCGTCTCTGTTTTTTCTTCAGCGGCGGATGTTTGAATATAGCCTTCATCTGCTTCCATTCCTGGTATGCTGATATTAACACCTGATGAATTTAAAAAGGAATAGGTGTTGATCCGTTTGTGCAGGCTGAACCACTGACCGGGTTTATCTTCCGGTTGTATGTCCATGCGGAAGCCCAGTGTTACATCATCTGCAGTTAATGTTTCAGCGGGCAATATCCAGGTGGCATTGGTGCCGCTTACTCCGGCAGGAACGGGACTACCGGAAATAATGAGTTTGGGAATAAGGTCTTTCATCCGGTTGAATTTGGCAAAGAGTTTCTCTGCCATTCCATTCCTGGCCACACCGATACCGGCAGTCCGGTTGCTCGGGATGCCTTCTTTCTTAGGTGCTTCATTATTGAAAAAGGGGATGGCTGCTGCGTTGGGCATATTATTTTCGGCAGCATAAAAAATATGTTTGGCTTTTTTCAGCATCAGTGCATCTACCTGCTGGCATAGTTTTAAAGCAGCGCCGTCAGTATCTAATTGAAAAACGGTAAAGGCATCGGTATTGATCTTCATATGGCCTTTATCGATCACACTGTTGCTGTCGGGTTTGGCGTAATAGCCGCCGGCCGTTTTGGTATGTTGTGTGGCGGGACAAACAACCGTAGTGGGCGCCGAAAAATTGATATTGGATGGAATGATACGAACATGTGCATTACCGGCGGGTATTATTTTATCAGCCGGTGGTACAAATTCAAAATCAATGACAAGCCCGAGTTTACGTTGCAGTTGCGGGTAATTGGCAATGATGGAAAGGATATCATGAAATTCAAAGTCCGGTTTTTTCAGTATGGGTGCTGTTTGTAACGGTTTTACATCATACAGGCCGTGAAAGTTTTTCAGTTGTGCAAAATCGGAGGTAGGAGAGGCGGTTGGGCTGAAGGGAATGTATTTGTTCTTACTTAATCCAGCCAGGAAGCGGCGCCCTGTTTGTTTGTTGATGATAAGTTTGTCGAGAGTAAGCGGTTCTCTTCCTCTTTTAGGAAAATCGGCAACGCCATATTCAGAGATGGCGGCAAATACCGGGTTCTCTGTATAAAAATTACTGTCGGGCAGGTCATTGGCAAAGTTCTTACCGGTTTGTTCCACTACTGCTTTTATATAATCCAGCACATGCTTTACCGGGTAAGAGGCTATGGGAATATTTTGCAATGGCTCTGGCACAAATGCCGCTACTTTAACCGTAGGTAGAAACAGATTTTTCCAGAGGGCGGTATCAACGGGTGCACTGGTCACTTTGGCTTCCACCGTAGCACCATTATACTGTACCAGGAATTTGGTGTTCTTAATAAGGTCGGCCCAGCTCCTCATATCTGCCACATCAGAGAGGCGGGTATCGGCTTTATCAACCGCTTCCACCTGTAGTGAGATGGCAGCAGATACTTTTAATGTAGTGCTGCGGGTCTTGGAAGATATTCCGTTGGGAAGGGCGGTGATGATAATCTTTTGTTTCATCGTTACTACGAGTTATGAGTTACGAGTTGTGAGTTACGAGACTTTAAGGATCGAAATGTTCTTGTTTTATTTGAATAGGCAATCATGAGATTAAACGAAACTTTTCATACCACGCAACAACCCGTAACTCACAACCTGCCTGTCCGGCAGGCAGGCTCACAGCTCGCAACTTTTTCACGCTGCAAATGCGCCACAATATGTTTTCCATTCTCCTGCGGTGATGGCGGTACGGATATTCGGATCGTTGCCGCTTCCCGCAAATGTCCGCTGCGTTTGAATGGTAACGGTCTTGCTGAAGAACAGCACTTCCACTTTTATTTTTAAGGAGGCTTCTCCGTATGCTTTGTTCTTATCAATGAGGTAGGTAAGCGCCATGTATAGTTCTATACTGGCGGTGATCAATCCCAGTACACTTACTGCCCCGTTGATGCGCACATAACCGGTGAGTTGTGTGGAATTGTGCCCGGTCTCAAACACCATTTTAAAATAGATACCGGCCATGATGCTTACGGATCCACTGGCTACGCCAAAGTTTACTGATGCCGCAGCGCCTAACTCGAAGGCGGCTTCTATTTGCCGGATGCCCTGCAGGTCTACTTCTAATCCAAAGAAACCGCCACCACCCAAACAGGAATAGGTGAGGGTGAAGGGTTGTTGCCGTTCGCAAAAACGAAAACTCATGGTGAGTGGCCCGCCGGTAAATGGAAGGTTCACTTCTGCGCCCAATGAAATATTACTTAAGGTAAAGGCGCCGAGCTGCAGGTTGGGCAATGTTTGAGTGTACCCGCATTTAACTCCGGTAAGCGATACATCTAAGTAAGGAGGATCGCTGAAGCCATCCATGGGGATGAGGCTGTTAAGTGCATTGATAAAACTTAAGGGTCCGCCAAACCGGAATCCTTCGGCCTTATTCATCAGTACAGATACATCTGGTTTCTTTCCGGAGGTGAGATCAAATTTTATCAGGTCAAACTTTACTTTTATTAAAAAGTCGCCGCCCGCTTTTCCAATATCCACATTAAAATTGGAAAGGCTGGAGGTGGTGGAGAAGTCAGGTGTTTTGGATTTGTCTTTCCATGCTTTTATGCGGGTATCTATTACAAAGCCATTCGGAGTGTTTGGTTTGAATCGTACAAAGTCGCCAATCGTTTTTTCCTGTATCTCCGGTTTGATGACATAGGATGTGATAAAGGCATCTGTCGTTTCTGTAGTGGACAGGTTGGGGATCTTTGTATTGCCCAATCTTGCTTCTATCGGCTGACTTATGTCGAAACTGGAATCGCCGCTTACAAATTTTAATATCTCACTCAGTTTGAAAACACCAAAGAGGGTAGGGTCGGGCATGCTGTTCACATTAAAGAAACTGCTTGCAGCGCTGATGCCGGACTTATAATCTCCAAGGCTTCCACCAAAGGCACCGGTGGCTCTTGACAGACCAGACAAGTTGAAGTTGGGTAATGCCAGTCCTCCGGTCTTATCCGTATTGCCGGCAAAGTTTACCGGTTGTGAGAAATTGAATTTTGCGAATACCTGTCCTTTATTAGCAGCGCCTTCGAGTGCATCTATCAGTGAAACAGAAACGGGTTTGGCAAAACCGGTAAGCCGCTGGTAAGATGGTTCAATGATCTCTGCTGTACCAATAGTGGGGAGGAAGCCCTGCAGTTCATCCCGGTTGCTGAACGGCATTACACCAAATGTTACATTATGGGTACTGAAAGCGGTGTCGGTGCTGTGCTGATCTTTGGGTGCTAATGCAAAACGTTGTCCGTTGAAGTGAGAGGAGTTGTTTACAAACACTCCTTTTGTATAGATGTCAGCCAGTTCATTGATGGTGGACTGGTTGCCGAGTATCTCACTGCTTACAAAGGAAAGCGGCATGGAGAAGTCCACGGTGTTGCCTTCCAGGTCGGTACCTTTTATTTTGAAAGGAACTTCCTTTCCGCCGGCCCTGATCTTGAATTGTAAATGTGCAGCCGGTCCGCCGGTAGCAATGATCGGTATTTTAGTAACATCTAATAATGGCGAAGCGGTGGTGATCATCTCTACCGAAGCAAAAGAGAAGTTCATAAAGGTGCCGGTGGCACTGTCTTTATAATTATAATCTTTTACCGGTTCTGTGATCACCACTATCTCTCTTTGAAAATTGGCAGCAGTGCCGATGGGATGTGGTTTTCTTTCGGTAATGGTGATCATCACGGCTTCATGGCCAAAAGGCATGATGTTGCCTGCCATTACTATTTCCACATAATGTTCCCGGCCCATGGTTTCTATATGGCGCCATTTCAAAAGGTTGAGCTGATTTTGAATGCCGGCATTTTCCAGGCTTTTTCTTTCTACGACCATGATGCTGTCGAGCCAGGCGCCTAAAGTGGAGAGAAACAGTTTGTGTGCTTTTACCGGTTGAGGAGTAAACTTCAGAATCTGGTAGTCTGAAGATTCATGTACGATCTTGTGACGGCCCTTATTGGTGATAGAGGTACGTTGCACCTGTTTGTCCAATAATTCTTCGGTGATGGGGTCGTCGTATTTTTTTCCGGCATCATCGGCCCATAGTGCTCTCAGGATCCGTTCTTCGTAAGTGATACCATCTTCAACTACCGTGTTACCTTTTTTTAAACCCATGCGGGTATGCCATAGTTCGAATAGTTTGTTGGTCTCTTTTATAAAGCCTTTATCAATTTTAAGATCGGTGCGGTGTTTCCATCCTGCATTTTTGAGCGGAGACAAGTAGATCCGTACGGGAACTTCAAGTGATGTTTCCAGTTCACCGGGCGGGCCAACGGGGTCTTTTGATATCTCCGTTATGCCGCCGGCAATACGGGCAACAATATTCCGGTCGGCGGCCTCATTCGTAACGTACAGCTGGTTTATTACAAATGTTTTTTCATCTTTTGT
>JBEBIF010000552.1:0-2006 GCA_040080515.1 Chitinophagaceae bacterium
CCAGTACACAGAGTTCTACTTTGTCGGGGCGGCCATAATCCAGCAGGGCGTCAAGTGCGGCTTTGATGGTGCGGCCGGTAAAAAGCACATCATCAATCAATATCACTGTTTTATTTTCTATGCCGAAAGGGATGTTCATCGTATCGGGCTCCAGTATTTCCTTGCGGATATCGTCGCGGTAAAAGGTGATATCCAGTTGACCGTATTGAAGCGGAGCAGAAGGATTTATTTCCTGGATGGCAGCTAATATGCCGTCTGCTATGACCACACCACCTTGCTGTATGCCAAGAAAAACGGTATTACTAAGATCAGTATTCCGTTTCAAAATTTCCTTTGCCAGCTGTTGCACCGTTGCAACCAATTCAGCGCTTGATAAGATGGATTTCACTTCCTGAAAATTTTATTAAAAATAAGGAAGAAGAATGAGAGCCCGGCAACCAATTGCTGCTGGTAAAAGAATTGCAGAAAGTCGGGCATAAAAAAAGGCCGGAGCTATCCGGCCTTTGAATGTGTTGATCAACGGTACTTATGATCGCATACCCTGTTTGATCAGAATGAGAACCCGATGGTGATACCGGTCCTGACAGAAAACCCGTCGAAACCGAAGGCGAGATATTCTTCCTCACCATCTTTAAATACGCCTGAGTTGTAGGACGGTCCTGCGAAAAGGTCGAGCACAAAGCCGCTTTTCCAGGTCTTTTCCCAACCGATCACTGCTCCGCCGCCAAAGGAACTGAACACTACACTGCCGCCGTCTATTTTGTCTGCGATCTTGTAGCGCTGGTAGCGTACAAATGGTCCGGCATACACACCATTGAGGGCTTCCTTTGCTCCGGCAAAGTAGTAGCGAAATTCTGGTGTGATACCCAGGCCTTCATACTTCAACGATGATGATTTGAAACCAGAATAAAAGCCACCCAACTGTACAGAGCTTTGTTTGCCCACTGCCCTTTCATACGAAATGTTGCCGGTGGCTACTAATAATGAAAGCGGGTTTAACTTAATTGCGTTCATCTTTGTTTGCTGGGCTTGCGCCAGGATAAAAGAGAACAGGAGAACGGATAAAAACGAGATTCTTTTCATAAAGTTTGATTTGTAAATAAATAATTAAGAAAATTGCAGACGCAATAATAAATCCAAAAGTGACAACTTGTTCTTACAAGGACTGGTGCTGACCGCCGCTCTTTTTTTGTTAGAGATAATAGCGCTGCGAATACTCAGAAATTCCAGCGCTTACTCAGAAATTTCAGCGCTTACTCAGAAATTAGATTTTTATCTAAAGTGTACCGGAGCGAAAAAATATTTTAAAATATTTTTCCTTTTAAGTCTTTCTTAACCTTAAATGGGACATTCCGTCTCTGCCGGCGCCTGGAAAAGCTTCATAGAAATGAGTTGCGAAAGAGAAAAGAAGGAGAAAGATTGCCGGCAAAGGGGTGCCGTTGAGATACTGCAGGGTCATTGAAGGTGACGGTACCGTTTGTAGCGCTTCCGTTCTTTTAAAAACCATTGGACCCAGACCACAGCAAGCAGGGGCAGTACGATAAAGCTTATCATATTAAAAGCATAGGCTTCCTCAAAATCGAGGTGGATCAAATGCATACAGGCCCTTGCCATTCCGCAGGCGTAGCATTCCATATTCAGCAGCAGTTTGGATAAACAGAGGGATTCTCCTTTGTCAAAAAAACTGGCGGGCAATATCAGCAATACAATGGGTACTGCCACGATAAAGACAAGTTTGGCAATTGTAAACCAGTGTTTGAAGGTTGCTTTAGTCATTCATACAGATCGGGGAAATACAAAGATTGCCTGTATAGGCTTTTGCCACAAACCTGCCTGACGGCAGACAGGGGCACGAAGGCACAAAGTTTTGATCATACTCTTTCTTTTCTTCGTGTCTTAGTGCCTTGGTTGCAATGTATTATTAATTAGTTACAGTGTCTCGTCATACTCACCATCTTTGGGTTTCAATGTACCCATGATGATGCGGATAAGATCCACCAGTGCCC
>JBEBIF010000553.1:0-2002 GCA_040080515.1 Chitinophagaceae bacterium
GCCATCAACAACCTGCCCAAGTGGATGGATAAAGAACACTTTGAAATGCACGGCTACTCCGCCGTTAATAATAAGAACCGCACCGGGTATTACACACACAATGGCGACAAAAGTATTGAAGTTACCAACTTCATCATCACACCTATCTTCCATGTGTATGCGGGAATAATGAGCCGCCACCTAATCCAGATAGACAATGGCAAACGAAAAGCTGTGCTCGATATAGAAAGCAAAGCACTTGTAGCAATAGACCTCCTGCAAACGCATGTCGTATCAGAGGGCAACTTCATTATCCACGGAAGCAAGCCGCAAATGCTGCGCATCGCCAGCCGCTTATTAGAATCATTTCCAAAATGTACCGAAGTAAAATTTCCTGGTTGGCAAGCCGCAGGGTTCTTCGCATTTGTAAATTGTATTTACACTCCCGGTAATAATATACATCAGCTCGACGAATGGGGAGTGTATAAACATACCGACGAAAAAAATTACCTTATTCCGGCCGCCAGTGCCGCCTATGCCGAACTACAGCAAACAGGTGACGACCCTTACGAAAACGACCGACCCCTTACTTACAAACCATCCACCACCACCTTCTCCCAATGGGCCGACAGGATGCACCGTGTGTACAGGGAGAAGGGGCCGGTGGCCATCGCCTTCACCATCCTCACCGCATTCAGAGATATTGTATTTGATATAGACAACAACTGTCCGCATCTCTATGGCTTCGGAGAAAGATCATCAGGAAAAAGCAAATGGGCAGAAAGCATCTGCGCCGTATTCTACACCAAGCGGGCCGCATTCAATCTCAACTCCGGCACCGATTACGCATTCTTCGCCTACATGCAGCGCTTTATAAATTGCCCCAGCAACCTCAATGAGTTTGATGAAAAAATAATAAAGCCAGAATGGTTTCAATCCATCAAAGGCGCATTCGATGGCGAAAGCCGCCAGCGGGGAGTAATGGGCAGCAAGAACCGGACAGAGATAATGAAGATCCGCAGCACACTCGTATTGATCGGGCAATATCTCTGCACCATGGATGATAATAGTATTGTGTCCAGAAGCATCATAGAGGGGTTCAATGAAAAAGAACACAGCGATGAGGACAAACAGGAGTATGATAAATTAAAAAGAATCGAAGAAGCAGGGCTTTCACACCTCGTAACAGATATTATAAATCTGCGACCGGTAGTAAAAGAACAATACCGGGATAGCTTCAACAAAACACTACAGCACTGGCGCCTCAATACACCACTTGGTGAAGTGGGCAATATCCGCATCATGCAAAACTGGTGTCACCTCTACACCGGATGGAAGATAATAAGCAAGCACATGAAGATGCCCGTTAGTAATAATGAGTTTGAAAAATACTGCAGCGAAAAAGCAATGCAGTGGAGCCGCTTCATCCGCAGCAGCGACACACTAAGCGAATTCTGGAACACCATCGCCTACCTGGTAGATATGGGCAGTATAGTAGATGGGTGGGATTATAAAATAGTCACCCTCACCGAAATTAAAATTTTCAAAAACAGGAAAGAAGAAGTGATACAGTCTTTCAATGATCCCACCAAGGTTATCTATATCAGGATGAATAATGTGCATAAGCAATACCAACTGGCCTTTCGCCAGCGTACAGGAAAAGAAGGAATGACAATGGAAAACCTTTTACATTATTTCAGCAGCCGAAAATATTTTGTAGGCAATAATAAGCAGAGCCGGTTCAAACGGTTTGTGGTAAAAACAGAAAATGTAACCACCCCTGGCTTCGCCGGATCACCCGCCATACAGCGGCCAGAAGTGAGGCGGGAAGAAGAGGCTATAAACACCAGCAGTTATGTTTTTCTCTACAATGAATTAGGGATGGATATTGAGCGGGAAACACAGGGTATTCCCGAAGATTTAGAGTTAAAGATGGAACAGAAAAACGGCACACCGTACCCGGACGAAATTACCGAGCCGGTAGAAGATTTACCTTTTTAAGAAACATTTCAAAAAATGGCAA
>JBEBIF010000554.1:0-1999 GCA_040080515.1 Chitinophagaceae bacterium
GTTCAATGCAAGAACACAGGACAAACAAGGAAAAGTAATCCCCGTATTGATCACTGTTTACACTGACAAGAGTTTCGACTTCGTGTTGAAAACCCCTCCTGCAGCTATTCAGTTGATGGAAGCCGCTAAAATTCAAAAGGGTTCCAAAGAAAGCAACCGTGCAAAAGTTGGTAAGGTAAACTGGGAACAGGTAAAGGCTATTGCTGAAGATAAAATGCCTGACCTGAACTGTTTTACCGTAGAAAGCGCCATGAAAATGGTGGCTGGTACTGCACGCAGTATGGGCCTGAACGTAGAAGGTAAAGCCCCATGGGAAAATTAATTCTAGAATCCTTTTAAACGAATTACAATGGCATTCATTAGTAAAAAAAGAAAAGTTGTTAACACAAAAGTGGACGGCAACAAAGCATACACATTAAAGGAAGCATCTGCATTGGTAAAACAAATCACTACCTGCAAATTTGATGCTTCTGTGGATCTGCACATCCGTTTGGGTGTGGACCCTAAAAAAGCCGACCAGGCTATCCGCGGTACCGTTTCTCTTCCGCATGGTACCGGTAAAACAAAAAAAGTATTGGTGCTTTGCACACCCGATAAAGAAGCGGAAGCGAAAGCAGCCGGTGCTGACTATGTCGGACTGGATGAATTTGTGACCAAGATCGAAGGCGGCTGGGTAGATGTGGATGTTATCATCGCAACTCCTTCCGTAATGCCTAAGATCGGTAAGCTGGGTAAAGTGCTGGGACCACGCAACCTGATGCCGAATCCTAAAACAGGTACAGTAACCAACGATGTGGCCAATGCTATCAATGATGTAAAAGGTGGTAAGATCGCTTTCAAAGTGGATAAAGTAGGTATCATTCATGCTTCTATCGGACGAATCAGCTTTACACCCGAAAAGATCGCTGAGAACAGCCAGGAGCTTATCAATGCGATCCTGAAGGCAAAACCATCTTCCTCAAAAGGTACTTATGTAAGAGGTGTGAGTATGGCCAGCTCTATGAGCCCGGGCATTACCATCGATGCAAAAGCATTTGTACATTAAGGCCTCCCCAAATCCCGACGTTTACAGTCGGGACTTACGAAGAGCCTGATTAATTGACGAGTCAAAAAATTAAATAAAATGACAAAAGACCAAAAAAACGAAGTGATAGAAGTGCTGAAGAGCAAGTTCTCGCAGTATAACAACTTCTATGTTGCCGATACAGAATCACTGACAGTAGCACAGGTAGGTAAACTGCGCCGTGCTTGTTTCAGCAAAGACGTTGAAATGAAAGTGGCAAAGAATACGCTTATCAGAAAAGCGCTGGAATCATTAGACAGCGAAAAATATGCAGGTGTGTATGATTCGCTGCATAAAGTAACTGCACTGATGTTTTCAGAAAACCCTAAAGACCCTGCTATTATTATCAGTTCTTTCCGTAAGGATAGTAATGGTGAAAGACCAGTATTGAAAGCGGCTTTCATCAATGGAGATGTGTATATGGGCGATAATCAGCTGAAAGCGCTGACCCAGATCAAATCCAAGAACGAGCTTATCGGTGAAGTTATCGGCTTGTTGCAATCTCCTGCAAAACGTGTACTGGCTGCTTTATTGCACCATCACGAGCAAAAAGCTGCGGGTGTAGAAGCAAAGGCAGCAGAAGCTACAGCACCAACAACAGAGGTAGCAGCACCAGCAGCAGAGGCTCCGGCAGCTGATAAAACTGAAGGAACAGCAGCAGCTGAATAATTGAGTGAATGGCTAAGAGCTAATAGCAAACCGCTAACGGCTCGCAGCTTAAACTATAAAACAATTTTTTTAAACAGCCGTCGGATTGACGCCTTTAGTTTCAAACTAAAGACAACAAAATGAAGACGGTAAAAATTCAAACAAAATGGCAGACGTAAAAGCATTAGCAGAAGGCTTAGTAGCCTTAACAGTAAAAGAAGTACAGGAATTAGCTGACTTCTTAAAATCAGAATACGGCATCGAACCAGCAGCTGCAGCAGTAGTTGT
>JBEBIF010000555.1:0-1997 GCA_040080515.1 Chitinophagaceae bacterium
TTTACAAATATTATATGGCAACCTGGCGGAGAAAGGCAGTGTGGCGAAGATCAGCGGAAAGGAAGGCGAACGTTTTGAAGGAACGGCGAGAGTATTTGATGGAGAAAAAGAATTGATAGCAGGCATTCAATCTGGCAAAGTGCATGCCGGTGATGTGGTGGTGATCCGCTATATCGGCCCACGAGGTGCACCTGGGATGCCGGAGATGCTGAAACCAACCGGTGCGATCATTGGTGCAGGATTAGGCAAATCTGTAGCCCTGATCACTGATGGAAGATTTAGCGGCGGCACGCATGGATTTGTGGTGGGGCATATCACGCCTGAAGCATTTGATGGCGGATTGATCGCTTTAGTACAAGACAATGATATAATTGAGATCGATGCCGTGAACAATACCCTCAATCTGAAAGTAAGCAATGAAGTGATTGCTGAAAGAAGAAAGAACTGGAAACAACCGGTATTGAAAGCTACAAAAGGAGTTTTGTTTAAATATGCAAGGTCTGTAAAGTCAGCTGATCAGGGTTGTGTAACAGATGAAAACTAATAAACTTAAATTGAAGAACTTCATTTCTATATTATTTCTCTTGCTGACAGTATATTCAAATGCCCAGGATACTATCACTAAATACTTTGATATGAAATGGGCACCCTGTCAAAAAGATAAGGCAGTGTACTATGCCGTCCTTACCAAAGCCGGAGAGGTGTATCAATGTACATCGTACTGGGTTGATAAAAATATCGTAAGAGGGAGATCAACTTTTCCTGATACACTTATGACTTTTCCGATAGAAGAGCAGGTGCTTTATTTTAAAAATGGAAACCTGGAAGATTCCGGTCGCTATAGCAACGATGGACACACTATTGAAAGAATAGTCTATTACCCCAATGGACAGTTAGCACTTCATTATTCTAAAGCTCCTGACCAGGAAAAAGAAGCTATCGAAGCATATGAGCAAGATGGAAAAAAAATAAAGAATTACATCTATGAAAAAGAAGCTGAATTTAAAGGAGGGGCGGAAGCGTGGCAAAAATACTTGTCAAAAAATGTCGGGACATTCTATTCTCCCGATGAGGGCTCTTATAGAGTTGAAGTAAGAGTGCAATTTGTGGTCAGTGCACAGGGATTTGCCACTCAGGCTAAAATAATAAAATCCAGTGGCAATACTGCAATAGACAATGATGCAAAAAGACTTATTCTTCAAAGTCCTCAATGGAACAATGCAATACAATATAACAGACCGGTGATAGCATACAGGATAGCTCCATTAATTTATGAATTAGCACCGGCTACAAAGAAAAATTAAGATTATGCAAACAGAAACGATCATAGAAAAGAAAAAACAAGGGAAACAGGATTTTCCGGCATCTTCTTTACCAACGGAAACTAAAGAAGTAAGTGGGTCTGTAGCCGTACTCGAAGCATTTATTGCCGAAGGTGTTGATACCATCTTTGGTTATCCCGGTGGAGCTATCATGCCGATCTATGATGCATTGTATGATTACAATGATAAGTTGAAACATATACTGGTCCGTCATGAACAAGGTGCGATACATGCGGCGCAGGGATTTGCCAGGGTTAGCGGCAGAACAGGAATTGTGTTTGCAACAAGCGGTCCGGGTGCAACTAATTTAGTAACCGGGCTAGCCGATGCAATGATCGACTCTACTCCTTTGGTTTGTATAACAGGACAAGTATATGCTCACTTACTGGGAACGGACGCATTCCAGGAAACAGATGTGATCAATATCACGACACCGGTTACCAAATGGAATTACCAGGTAACGGATGCGACAGAGATTCCGGCTGTATTAGCAAAAGCTTTTTATATCGCTGGTAGTGGAAGGCCCGGACCAGTATTGATAGATATAACCAAGAATGCGCAGTTGCAACAATTCGAATATGAAGGTTATAAGAAATGTGATCATATCAGAAGCTATCGTCCAAAACCGATCGTAAGAAAAGAATATGTGGAAGCGGCGGCTAAACTGATCAATGA
>JBEBIF010000117.1:0-9147 GCA_040080515.1 Chitinophagaceae bacterium
GTACTTACCGGGGGCACTTTGTTCTGAAAAGCATATTCATAAACCAGGGGATCTGTAATATAGAACTCAATAGTGTATTTAGGATTGCAATTATCGCCGCATAGTTCTTTGCCCTTTAACTCCGGGCAGATATCCGGCAATTTTTCATCAAGGATTTGCCACACTTTGTTTCCCCTGGCCCAGTAATCGGGAAGGTTGATCCGGTATTTATTTTCATCAATAAGAGAAAGGTCCCTTTGGGAGGCAGCATGGAAAACGGTGAATGAGAGGAGGGTCATCAATAAGGATAGTTTTCTCATGTATCAGTATTTGTACTAAAATTAAACTTGTGAATGGAAAAGAAATCTGCCGCAATTGTTAAATATTCAGGGCCGGACAAAAAAAAGTTATATGTTCCTGCACCCCGGTTTAGCTTTAAAATAGTAGTTTTTCTATAGCAAAAGGTATAGGAAAACTACGCAGGGTATTGCATAATTCCGCAGCAGATATTACTTTTATCCCAAGTTAAAAGAACAGGTACTATTTCAAAAATTGTATCGTAGTTTTTGAAAAGTCCGGAATCCATTGAAAAAACCACCGATCTCAACCCTAGTTAAAACTAATGAACCGTACCATGAAACACTTATTTACACAATGTGTACTGCTGCTGCTAATTGTGAGTACTCCAAAAATTGCATCTTCACAATTACCACCCCTTTACAAGTTTACCTCCAACACACTGGACTCCGGATCCTCTAACTCTGTAGGTGCCGTATATCGCTTTCACAGTGTTTTCACCAATGTGGATGCACTGGTAAAAGTGACGGATATTTCCGCCGGAATGACGCTGAGAGATATTGACAGAACGGCTGATGGTTATAATGAAGCCTTTCAGCCCGAGTATAAGATATCTGGCCTTACCACCGGGTATATTGATTTTAAGATCACTTTTGTTACCGCCGGAACAAGCACAATAACCAGCCAGGCCGCAGTGGCTGCTACCGGTTTGGATATTGACGGCAGTTCAAACGCAGGTCTCCTGCTGAAAGAGTTTAACAGGATCGATATGGGCGGAGGAACATACGAATATAATTCATACAGCAGCCAGTTGATCATTTCACAGACTGGTACCGCTTTCACCTCCAATAATTTAACGGGCATCCTGTTTGGAGCACTCGTTGATACGTCTGCAAAAGAAGTGATGTACACGGTTACTTCAAGTAATGTTTCTTCCATGAACTTCCGTGTCGGGGCAGTTAACCAGATGGCGGGCAACAGCACCCGGTATGCAAGCCTCTATTATAACAATTTTACATATCAGCATTACCCGTTATCAATCTCAAACCTGGTTTCTTTTACCGGGTCGGCCGGAAACAATAAAGTGGACCTGAAATGGTCATTAACGGCCATCAAACCTGCCAGTATGACCCTTGAAAGAAGCACCAACTCTTCTGATTTCTATACTGTTTCAGAATATAACCAGGATGCAGCAGACGGAAACACAAGGGAGTATCAGTACACAGATAATAATGTATTTAGTGATGTTGTTTATTACCGTCTCAAATCAACAAATCTTGCCGGTCATGTTGAATACAGCAGCATCCTGTCTTTTAGGATGGGTAAGAACACAAAGAAAGAGTTGACCGTTTATCCATCTGTAATACAAACATCTGCCACGGTTAATATAAATGCTGCAGAAAGAGAAAGTGCTTTGCTGCTGGTTACGGATATTTCCGGAAGAACGGTTAAGCAACAACAAGTAGCGCTCAACAGCGGAACAAATAGTATTTCTGTAAACGGCTTTGAACGATTCTTAAAAGGACATTATATTATCTCGGTAAGAACAGCTTCAGGCATATATAGCCGGCCTGTGATCATTCAATAACAATTAAACAAGCATATCCCTTTTACAAGCAATAATCCACCAAATTATCCCAATCAGCCAAAACGAACAACATGATGAGGATAGTACCCTAAAAAAGGCGGGAGTAATTCCCGCCTTTTTTTTTTGCTCCGGCTATTTTAGTTTGTCTTCTTAAGTTTATCAGCAAAAACTTTCTTGAACTTCTCCAGTTTGGGCAAGATGACCACTCTGCAATACGGATTCGCATTACCGTTCAGCTCAAAATACTGCTGGTGATAATCTTCTGCCGGGTAAAATTTAGTGAATGGCGTTATCTCAGTAACTATTGGACTGTTAAAAGCACCACTGCTGTCGAGGGCTGCTTTATACTTCTCTGCTTTTTCCTTTTGTTCTTCATTATGATAGAAAACTCCACTACGATATTGGGTGCCTGCATCAGCGCCCTGGCGGTTCAGTGTAGTGGGATCATGTGTTTCCCAAAAAACTTCCAGCAACTCATCAAAAGTTATTTTGGCAGGATCATAAACGATCTGCAGGCATTCGGCATGACCGGTATTGCCGGAACAGACCTCCTTATACGTTGGGTTTTTCACATCTCCACCGGTATAGCCGGAAGTAGCACTGATAACACCATCCAGTTGTTCAAATATAGCTTCGGTACACCAAAAACAGCCGTTGGCAAAAGTGGCGATCTCGGTGCCGGGCAGTGCAGGGTTGTCTTTTGGTAAGGTTTCTTTTTGTTCCATAGTAACTTTAGTATTGTTGTTTGAAGAAGATTTTTGTGCACAGGATAGCAGGGTGCTGAGCCCTGCAAAAGCAATAACAAACACTGATTTCATAATATGAGGTTTAGCGGTCACTAGTATAAATTTCGTGCAATTTAGCTGTAACACAACAGGTAGTTTTGTAAGTTGCATGACAGTCGGAACGTTTTTAATAATCATTAACAGGCATTTATTGTAACAAAACCATGTACGAATGGTTGACAAAACAGGATGTATGGGAAAAATAGTTGTTGCATGTTTAACTTTTTTAATAATAACAGGCTGTAAAACAAAGTCAATGAAGCAAGCAAATCAATTGGCATATGCCTTTCGCCTGAAACCGGGAGAAGACTTGAGATCAGGTATTGAAAAAGTAGTAAAAGAAAAGAAGATCAAGGCCGGCTGGATTTCCACTTGTGTGGGCAGCCTTACTCAGTATGCTATCCGTTTTGCCAACCAGCCTGACAGCAGTACCGGCAGCGGGCATTTTGAAATAGTAAGCCTGGTGGGTACGGTAAGTACTAACGGCTCCCATATTCATATCAGCCTGAGCGACAGTACAGGAAAGACCATCGGCGGACATTTGATGGAGGGCTGCAAAATATACACCACTGCAGAGATCGTATTACAGGCTACAGACCAGTATGAATTTGTAAGCGAAAATGATGGAACCACTCCATGGAAAGAATTGCAGGTGAGAGAAATTAGGGAATGAGGGAATTTGGAAATGTGGAAATGTGAAAATGAGGGAATGTGAAAATGTGGAAATGTGAAAATGAGGGAATGTGAAAATGTGGAAATGTGAAAATGAGGGAATGTGAAAATGAGGGAATGTGAAAATGAGGGAATCCCGGATGGCCGGGACAAGTTGTGAAAATTTTCCCGCAGGGCCATGCGGGAGAATGCCTTTCCTCTTTCTCTCTTTCTTCTCTGTGCGAGGTGTATTAAATTCCTCTGTGTTCTCTGCGCCCCCTGCGTGATATACCTGTATCTCCTCTCCGGATCAATGTATCGCTGTTACATTCACTTTCTCTATTCCCGGCAAATGGAGTTCAATATGCCGGTCGTGCGCCTTGGCACCAAACTCACTGATGATCTCCAGTATGTCGTAATCAATAAAATTACATTCACTTCCGTCAATGGTCAGCACAGAATATTCGGGTATCTTATCAAGTGTCTCTTTTAGTTTTACCTTGTTCAGAAAACTTACATTGCTGTTCAGCTTTATCTGGTACACTTCTGTTTCATGCAGTTTCCTTTTCTCGATCTTATATTCCGCCTTAAAATTATTCTGGATGATATAATAGGCAGCAAACAATACTCCGGCCATTACACCCATCAGCAGATCCTGTGTTACCAGGCAAATAACAACAGTGAAAATGAACGGAAGAAATTGTTTCATCCCCAGTTCCCACATATTCCTGTACAATTTTGGTTTGGTAAGATTATAACCTGTAAAGATCAGGATAGCAGCCAGTGAGGCATAAGGAATATAGTTCAGCAAAAAAGGGATCAGTAAAACAGCGAGCAATAAAAATACACCGTGGGTAAAAGCCGACATGCGGGTTCTCCCGCCTGCATCCACATTGGCAGCACCGCGGACGATAACGGCCGTCATCGGTATGGCGCCAAGCAGGCCACAAGCCATGTTGCCAACGCCCTGTGCCACCAGTTCCCTGTTAACCGGGGTGATGCGGTTATGTTTATCCAATTTATCAATGGCTTCCACACAAAGTAATGTCTCTAAAGTGGCCAGCAAACCAATAATGACACCGTCTTTCCAGATCGCAGAATGAGAGAAGAGTTGTGAGAAATCCGGGAAAGACATATCACCAAAGATGTTATCCGGAATATTTACCAGCTGTGTTTGCTTTAAAGTATAACCAGATGAAATAGCTGTAAAAAGATAATTGACGGCCACACCAACCAGCACTGCCATTAAAGGTGCCGGTATCACTTTTAATCTTTTAGCAAAAGGCCGTTGCAGTAATAGCAATGTCAGCAGCGATACCACTGTAATGATAATAGCTCCCCGGGTAATATGTACATTAAAATGCTGAACGTTGCCCGTAAAATCTTTGGAAGAGAAAAAATTCAGTACACCACCACTCCAGAAATCGGGTTGATCATAACCGAGTGCCACCGGCAGTTGTTTGGAGATAAGCATAATACCGATAGCCGCCAGCATTCCTTTTATTACGGCCGAAGGAAAGTAGTTGGCAATAATACCAAGCTTAAGCACACCCAACAATACCTGGAAAACGCCTGCTATTATAACAGCTAACAGAAAGATCCGGTAATCGCCGTAGGAAAGGATAGCAGCAGCCACAATTGGTGAAAGACCAGCAGCTGGTCCCGACACACCTAATGCAGAACCACTGATGAGTGAAACGACCAGGCCGCCGATAATGCCCGACAAGATTCCGGCATATAAGGGCGCCCCGGATGCCAGTGAGATGCCCAAACAAAGTGGAAGGGCCACAAAAAAAACCGATAGTCCGGCTGGCAGATCATGCTTCAACCACAGCAGCCGCATATATTTCATTTTTCGTTTCAAAGGAGTTGAATTTGGCGGAAGGTAAAAAAAAATGCTAAGGAATAGGATGATTTGAGAATGTGGAAAGGTGGAAATTTGGAAATGAGTGAATTTGATAATTTGTCAGAAGGACCCTGCGGGGGAATGTGGGAATGTGGAAATGTGGAAATGTGGAAATGTGGAAATGTGGGAATGTGGAAATGTGAGAATGGCTTTCCTCTTTCCCTCTTTTCTCTCTGGGCGAAATGTATTCCCTCTGCGCTCCCTGCGTGAAGCCTCCTGCAATAACTCTACCTTTGCACACTCATTCCCAAAACACATTGAAAGCAGAAGATAGTTATGAAATTATACCCTGAATCGGCTTATATACAACTTGAATTTAATAAAGTAAAAGAGCTGCTGGCAAATTACTGCCAGACAGACCATGCCCGTACCAAAGCCCAAAACCTCCGCATTCATACCCGGAAGGAATTTGTAGAAACAGAGCTCCGTCAAAGTCACGAGTACCGGCAACTGATAGTGAACAGCATTTATTTCCCCAACGACTATATACTCAACCTTTCTAAAGAACTAAAACTATTGTCCATTCCCGGTGCAGTGCTGGGCGGAGAAGAACTACAAATGTTGCGCAAACTGGCAGAGAGCATCGAAAAGATATTCCGCTGGTTTGATACAGAAAGAAAAACAGCTTATGGTGCCCTGGCAAAAGTGATCAGCAGCACGTATTATGAAAAAGTCATCATCGAAATGATAGATGATGTGCTGGATGAATCCGGGCAGGTAAAAGATAATGCTTCGGACGACCTGAAAGATATCAGGATGAATTTGTACCGCAAAAGAAATGAACTGCGCCGTTTGTTTGATAAGATCGTTTCCAAACTGAACAAGCAGGGTTATCTCGCAGAGATAGAAGAAAGTTTTATGAACGGGCGGCGGGTGCTGGCCGTATTTGCAGAGCAAAAAAGGACAGTAAAAGGAATTTTGCATGGTGAAAGCGACAGCCGCAAAACAGCCTTTGTGGAACCGGAAGAAACGATCGAATTGAATAATACTATTTCTGAACTGGAAAACAATGAACGAAGAGAAGTGTACCGCATCCTGAAGGAGCTTACCGCAAAATTGTCTGTGTATGCTTCTTTACTGACAGCCTGGCATGAAGTGGTTGGCGAGTATGATTTTATCCGGGCAAAAGCCAAACTGGCAACAGAGATAAGAGGTGAGTTTCCTATTGTAATTGATAAAGCACATATTCAGTTGGTAGCCGCTTATCATCCCCTGTTGTATCTCTATAATCAGCGGAGCGGTAAACCCACTATCCCCGTTACTATCACGTTGGATGATACCAGCCGGATACTGGTTATCAGTGGTCCCAATGCCGGTGGTAAAACGGTAACGATGAAAACCATCGGGCTGTTGCAGATGATGGTGCAAAGCGGTTTGCTGGTACCTGTGCATCCATCTTCACAGTTTGGGATATTCAAACAACTGATGATACATATTGGTGACACGCAAAGTATCGAATTTGAGTTGAGCACCTATAGCAGTCACCTGCTGCACATGAAGCATTTTATGGAGAATGGAAATGGCCGCACCCTTTTCTTTATTGATGAACTCGGCAGCGGCAGTGATCCGGCCCTTGGCGGCGCTTTTGCAGAAGTGATCCTGCAAGAGTTGTCAAAGAGACATGCGTTAGGCATCGTTACAACGCATTACCTGAATCTGAAAGCAATGGCAGGTAAAACGGCTGGCATCATCAATGGGGCGATGGCATTTGATGAAAGAAATTTACAACCGCTGTATAAGTTGCTGGTGGGCAAACCCGGAAGTTCTTACACTTTTTCTATTGCAGAAAGAATTGGGCTGGATAAGGATCTCATTCACCGGGCCAGGCAATTGGTAGATGAAGACCAGTTCCGGCTGGATAAATTATTGAACCGTACAGAGCAGGACCTGCAACATATTGAAAAAAGAGAAAAAGACCTGCACCAGCTGCTGAAAGAAAATGAGCGGATGAAAAAAGAAATGCAGCAGGTGATGGATAAGGAAAAACACCAGCAGCAGGTGGAAATACTAAAGGAGCAAAATAAGGTGGCCGAAGAACGTATTGCTTACCTGAAAGACATGGAACGAAAGCTGAAGCAATTGCTGGTGGAGTGGAGAAAAGAAGAGAATAAGAATAAAGTGATCAAACAAATGGAAGCATTGCTGTTTAAGAAAGATGAAAAGAAAGTGGTAAGCAAGATGCAGAAAAAGATCGACTCAAAATTCAATGAGGTGGGTGGTGAGATAAAAGTAGGAGTGAAGGTGAAGATGAAAAAGAATCACCAGGTGGGTGAAGTAATAGAACTGAGAGGGAAGAGGGCAGTTGTAAAGATCGGGTTACTGCCCATGCAGGTGGAAGTGAAGGACCTGGTAGTGGTGAAAGAGAAGAGTGAAACGGATGAACAGACCCCGAAGGGGTCAAACATGAATAACTCCGGGTGAAACCCGGGGATAAGAGAACCCCGCATGATGCGGGGCAGGCAGGGAACAGAAGAACAGATGAACCCCGCATAAGGCGGGGCAGGCAAGAATGAAGAAGTATAAGACCCCGAAGGGGTCAAACATGAATAACTCCGGGTGAAACCCGGGGATGATGTAGTGAACGCCCCTGAAGAACTGAAGGATCATCTATAACTACCGGAGTCCAAAGCCCTCCTGCGGAGGGTGGGGAGGCTTTAAAAAAACGAAGCCTTACGGGGCTTCGTCAGTATTTAATGGGGAGAGTAAGTATGAAGTTTACTGCCGGATATAACTTTCCAGGTGGCTGATGGTTTCCCGTTGCATGATGATCGTTTCCTTTACAATATCACTCATAGAAATGATACCTGTAAGTTTGTTGTTCTCAAATACCGGCATATAGCGGATATTTCTTTCAGTCATCAGTTGCATGCAAAAATCAATGGTGTCATTAGGCTTTACTACAGGAAGATCGGTTGACATGATCTCCGACACTTTGGTGGAAATAGAATTTTTACCTTTCAGAACTACTTTTCGGGAATAATCTCTTTCCGTCATGATCCCTTTGTATTCCTCACCCTGCATCACCACTACGGAACCAATATTTTGATCAGCCATGATCTGTAAGGCTTCTGTGACCGTCATGTCAGGAGCAACGGTAATGGAAGTTCTTGCTTTACGGGATAATATGGCAGCTACTGTATGCATACTGAAATGATTTCTTTACGAAATTTACGAAAAGATGCGACCTGTACCAAAACTATTTCATTGGGGTTGGTCTTTTATCAGTTTACAAGACATAAAGCAGGGCTGCTCATTTTATATCCGTGATCTTTTTCATATCATTTCAATTAAAACTTCCAACTGATTTGCCGGACCATGTTATCAAACATCGCCGTAAAAAATCAATTCCTTTTTATACCTTGGCGGTAATAACACCATAATCACACTTGCTGCATGGAACAAAAACCTGCTACTATAAAAGGCATTGCAAAACGGCTGAATGTATCCGTCTCCACCGTTTCCAGGGCATTACATAATCATCCCAGCATTGGCCTCCGCACCCGTACACAGGTGCAGAAACTGGCCAGGGAATTGAATTATGAACCCAACCAGGCAGCCATTTCCTTCAAGCAGGGAAAAACGATGACCCTCGGCGTTATCTTACCCAACCTGGGAGAAGAGTTTTTTTCTATGGCCATCAACGGAATTGAAGACGCCGCTACAAAAAATAAATATACCGTACTAATTGGCCAGTCCCGTGATGATATGCAACGGGAGGCCCTTATAGTAGATACCATGCGCCGTCACCGGGTGGATGGCCTTATCGTATCGCTTTCTAAAACAACCAACTCATTGAGTCATTTCGAGGACTTAAAAAAGTATAAGATACCGGTTGTTTTTTTTGACCGGGTGCCGGATTCGCCGGATGCATACACCGTTTCCTGCAACCTGGAGAATAGTTCCGTAGAACTGGTGGACTGGCTGATCAGTACTAATCACCG
>JBEBIF010000556.1:0-1994 GCA_040080515.1 Chitinophagaceae bacterium
ATTTTATACTTTGTCGTCATTCTGCTACGGGCTGTTTTAATTTCTCATCGATCTGTATCTCTTTAATGAATCCGCTTTCGCTTACGGTGAGGTCTTCATCAAGTGTTAACTGGCGGACCTTATACATAACGGAAGGCAGGTACTTGCCGCCGAGTGTGCTCCACAGGTGGTTGATCTGCTCAAAGGTCAACGAATGTAATTCCACGATCAGTTTGGTGATGCGGCTGTCGAGTGACGGATGCGTGATGGGTGTAAACGAATTTTGATACTGGAAGAACTGCATGATATGCCCGATCCAGGTGAGTGACTGGGCATAATTATTCCGGTTTGCCGACACCAGCATATAGAGATTAAGAAATAATGGCGGGCTTTTATAACGGACAGAAGTATCTGTTTTGGTATAGTTCTCCTGTTGTTTGGCCACCCGGTCTTCTTCGATATTTACCAATGATAATATGGCCCGGTTGTTTATCGGGTCGGCGCCTTGTGGCAGCGCTTCGGTATCGTACGCCCTGGACACATTGCCCAGCACGACACGGGGAGTGTCATTCGATGCCACTCCTTTAAGGATAAGATAGTTGTTCAGTTCATCAGCGAAGAACTGAAGCGTTTCTCTCAACATAGATAAGCGTTTAGATCAGTTAAAGATCAAACGCTACCAAAACATTACCTTACTAATTAACCAAAGTTGTCGAAGAGGATACACGGTATTGGGAGATGTACTTCTCCTGTGTTACTAATCAGTATGCCGTAATCGGTGTGGAGGTTTTAAAAGGATACTTACAAACTTAATGGGAAAACGAATATACTGAAACCGGGTAATACAATCCAATACCTATTTTATGGTATAGTAATTAAATAATGTTGGATGCGTAGAAAGTGCAGGGGTGATAAGGGTTTTTACTTAGATGAGGGATTGGGGTTTTGGGTTTTGGGTTTTGGGTTTTGGGTTTTGGATTTTGGGTTTTGGGTTTTGGATTTTGGATTTTGTTGACCGGCACAAAAAACCCCGGTATAGAAATACCAGGGGCTATGGGAAAGTATTCGAATCCAAAAACTATGTATCATAATACCGGTGACAGTTCCATATCTGCTGTGGCGGTTTGGCCGAGTTTTATTTCTACGGCTGCACTGCTGGTTTGATAACCGTCTTTTGTGAACAGCAGTGTGTAACTACCGGGTACGGGTATCTTTAGCTTAAAGCTGCCATCGGGTTTTGTATTGGTGAAATACTCCTGCCCTTCCACATTTACCAGTACTCCTTTCAAAGTGTTATCGTTTCCTTTGATGGTAACGGTGCCGGCTGCCTGTGTGGGGCTGGTGCCGGGATCGACGATGATGCGGTTGTTTTTATACTCCTCATAAAACTCCGGGTTATCCTGCTGCAATGCGAGTGCAAGAGTGTCCATCCGTTCATTGAGGATGGTATCAAATTCCTGGAAAAGGTTTTTTAAGGAACTATTTAACGCCTTTCTGCCTGCAGTCGCATTGCGGGGCGTGGCCACTATGCCGGTGTACTCATACACCATGGCTTTGAATGAATCGAGTACCGGCGGTGTGATGTTATAATCAATCAGGCTGACCAGGTTAACTTCTGCTGCTTTGTGAATGATCATGCAGGTGGGACCGAGTTCATCATCCCGGAGGTTCCGAAGATGTGAATAGGTATAATCCACTTCTGCTTTCAGCGTATTGTTGCCACTGGCGCTGGCATAGGAATAAATAACGGCGGCGAGCACATTGGCCTGTTTGGCCAGGGTCTCCCGCAGCTCTTTTTTGTCAACCGTGATACCTGAAATATTGCGGGCTTCCCGCTGAACGGTGTTTCGGATTGAGGATACCACCATTTTGAAGGCATTTAGAACTATTATAAATGCCGGAAGGGTGTTTATAAGGGCAATATATTTATCACAGTGCAGGATAACGGCCTGGCCCATGCCTAATTTGGCCTCTTGTTTTTTATTCATAACGTAACGTATTAAATTGTTTAAAAT
>JBEBIF010000557.1:0-1990 GCA_040080515.1 Chitinophagaceae bacterium
GGATGGGGGCAAAGGTTTCATGATGCACAATTTTATAACCCGGTTTTGCTTCCGCAATGCAGGGCTTTACATAACAACCGCTTTCATAACCGGCACCTGTAAGCAAACTACCCTCCACGATAAAGTTGCCGCCTTCCGCTTTACATTGCTTAATGGACTGAAGATACATATCAACAGCGTGGGTATCGATCAGCGGGCCTACATGATTATTTTGATCTAATGGATCGCCAATGCGCAATTGCTTATACGCTGCGATCAGTTTTGATTTTACTGCTTCATACACCTCTTCCTGTATGATAAGGCGGCGGGTGGTAGTGCAGCGCTGACCTGCTGTGCCCACAGCGCCAAACAGTGAACCAAGGATAGCAATATCCAGGTCGGCTTCTTTTGAAATGATGATGGCATTGTTGCCACCCAGTTCGAGCAATGCTCTTCCGAGCCGTGCACCTACAGCAGCGCCAACTGCTTTTCCCATACGGGTGGAGCCTGTGGCAGATACCAGTGGAATGCGGGTATCGGCTGCCATCCATTCACCCACTTCACGGCCACCAACAATAAGACCGGAAACACCTTCAGGCACATTATTCTTTTTAAATACTTCTGCTATGATATTCTGACAGGCCACGCCACAGAGGGGTGTCTTTTCGGAAGGTTTCCACACACACACATCACCACATACCCAGGCCAGCATCGTATTCCAGCTCCATACGGCCACTGGAAAATTAAAGGCAGAAATGATACCTACGATACCCATCGGGTGATACTGTTCATACATGCGGTGCCCGGGACGTTCACTGTGCATGGTTGATCCATGCAGTTGCCGGGAAAGACCGACGGCAAAATCGCAGATGTCGATCATCTCCTGCACTTCACCATATCCTTCCTGCAGACTTTTACCCATTTCATAAGAAACCAATTTACCTAATGGTTCTTTGTAATGTCTTAATGCATCACCAACTTGTCTTACTATTTCACCTCTTTTGGGTGCGGGCATCAGTCGCCAGGTAAGAAATGCTGCTTCTGCTTTTTTGATCACGGCTTCATAACTTTCTTTGTCTGCTGCAATGACCGATCCGATCTTTTTACCATCTACCGGAGAGAAAGAGTCGATGGTTTCTCCCTTGCTGTCTATCCATTGGGTACCGGTGCTTACGCCTTTATTCAATGATTCGATCTTCAGTATTTTTAAGAAATCCATAGTTGAGAATTGAGGGTGCAAAGGTAGGGAAGAGATGTTAGATGATAGATGATAGTGCTTCTGGTTCGGAGTTTATTATTATGAGCGCATAGTGTCTAAATCAGAGATAATAGATGATAACTGACAGATGATAGTGGTTCTAAATCGAAGATTACTATTATTGTTGTGCAGTTAATAAATCATAAACACTGGATAACAGGGTCTTCAAGCAATTTAATGTCTTTTCAATATTAATGAACTATCATCTCTCATCTATTATCTCTCATCTAACTCTCAATATTGTTCTGTTTCATTCGGAAACTCTTTTGCTTTCACATCGCTGATGTATTGTTGTACGGCTTTAGTGGCCTGTTCGTGGATGTTAAGATACTGGCGGAGAAAGCGGGGTTTGAATTCGGTATTGATACCAAGCATATCATGCATTACCAGTACCTGTCCGTCACAATGACCACCGGCACCGATGCCGATAGTAGGAATGGAAAGGCTACCGGACACATCTTTGGCTAATGTGGCAGGGATTTTTTCTAATACAATAGCGAAGCAACCGGCTTCTTCCAATAGTTTGGAATCTCTTCTGAGTTTGTTGGCTTCGTCTTCTTCTTTGGCCCTTACGGTGTAGGTGCCGAATTTATAAATGGACTGGGGTGTTAATCCCAAATGTCCCATTACGGGTATGCCGGCAGAAACGATCTTTTTGATACTGTCCAATACTTCTTCACCTCCTTCCAGTTTGATGGAATGGGCACCGGTCTCTTTCATGATGCGGATAGCTGATGCCAGGGCAATATCTGA
>JBEBIF010000558.1:0-1989 GCA_040080515.1 Chitinophagaceae bacterium
GGCGGAATGATCATTACCGGGTAAAGGTTCCGGTCAATCAGTTTCAGTGTATTGCTTCCAAACATGGCCTGGCGAACCGCCGATTTGCCTGTAATGCCCATAATAATGAGGGTGGCCCTGATGGTATGTGCCAGCCGGGAGATATTATCGATCAGATCACCGCCCATTTCACTTTCACAGACCACATTTTTTACACCGGCACGGAGAAATTCTTTTTTTAAACTTTCCTGGTAATTGTGGGAGATATCAACATCATCATGCGATTCATAATTATGATACAATATCGCCGTAGTATCATTTTTTTCCGCCAGCATTTGGGCGGAAAAACGGGCGGCATTCAATGAAGTTTCAGAAAAGTCAATCGGAATGATGACCCGGTGCATAGCAAATTGGTTTGTTTCAAAAAGATAAATTTAATGGATTTGAAACCGATTTCTAAATAAATCTGTAAACCAATCAAACGATGACTGAACAGGAAATTAAACCACGCTGCCGCTTCAATAAATTGATTCAAAAGTTTGCTGCTGCATCAGCCGGGAAAAACCCGGCCGGTTGCCACAGAGATCAGCCAGTTTTTGTATGTATTCACGGAATGTGGCTGATTTGAAATGCTGATTGGCTACCGCTTCCTTTTTAAAACTTTTGATGTGAACGAACGTGCAATCATTGTCATTATCGGCATAGCACTGGCTTCGCATGCCGCCCGGGCCGTTTTTAGAGAGCGCATCAAAATACTGGTCAATAACCCGTTGGGCAACTACCTGCCGGCCTTCCGGAACGGAGAAGGACATAAAATACCTTACCATAAAGCGTTTAGTTTTGGTTAGTACAGCCGGTAATACTATGGCAAAACTTAAAACTAAAATGCTGCTCCGGCCCTGACCGGATGCAGCATTTAATGATGAGTGGTAGTATAGCTGTATTATTGTTGTGGTGTCACATTCAGATTGTCCACACGGATAACCTTTGGTGGCACAGCTGCCGTAAACATTTTTTTGATTAGTTCGCTGTCATGCTGGTACACGTCATCCCTGAAATTTAACTGCCCGTCATCATCCACCCAGGCAGTGTAGTAAATAATAAACACCGGGATCGCTTCTTTCAGCTTCACTGCTCTTTCACTTGTCTGGTTCATTGCCGAAACAATTTTTTCTTTTGGCCACTCCGGGTAGTTTCTTAATAACCATTCTGCCATTTTTTGCGGTTCGCTTAAGCGGATGCAGCCATGACTAAAAGCCCTTTTATCCTGTGAGAAAAGGCTTTTGGATGGGGTATCATGAAAATACATATTGAAGCTGTTGGGGAAAATGAATTTTACTTTTCCCAACGCATTACCCGGGCCCGGCCGCTGCCGGATATTGCCGCCTATCTGTTCCATATTCTTATTAGCAAGATAATTGGGATTCCTGGCAATGGCAGGCATGATCTCGCTTTTAATAATGCTTTGCGGCACATTCCAGTACGGACTGAAGATGACCTGGTTAAGATCACCGTTAAACATCATGGTATTATTGCCCACCCGGCCTACCACCACCACCATATCAAATACTTTGCTTTTGCCATCATATACATGAAGCATGAACTCGGGTAAGTTCACAATAATAAGATTGCCTTCCGGTTTTTGTGGTAACCAGCGCATCCGGTCCATGTTGAGTAATATTTCCATCAGCCGCCTGGATGCCGGTACGTTCATATCTTTTATAAGGCCTGCCCCTACAATACCATCCTGTTTATAGCCATGTCTTTTTTGAAAATTCTTTACTGCCAGTTCCAATGTATCAGTAAACAACCGGCTGCTGTCAGACCCCGGCATATCGAGTGTTAACTGTAATCTTTTTTTAATTGCAGGGATCGTGGCATCTTCTGCTCCTTTTTTCAGCGGTGCCTTACCGGCTGCAATGGCGGGCCACCCCCCGGCTTTGGCAAGGGTATAATAAAGCTGCAGATTTTTCTTCAGCCCGGCATACATTTCATTCACATCTTCATAAT
>JBEBIF010000559.1:0-1988 GCA_040080515.1 Chitinophagaceae bacterium
AGCTGGAAGAAATATGGGACAGGCAACCAGTTTTGGCGCCGGAATATTCTACGTATTCAACTTTGCTAAAAAAGAAAAAGCTGATACAGATAAATCAAAAAAATAAATGTCATGAAAAAAATAAACCTACTATATATATTGCTTGCAGCCGTACTGCTCCACTCCTGTTCAAAAGATATTACTGAACGCAATATGGATTTTCCGGCTTTACAACCTGCTTCTACAGATATAAATGCAGGTACCTGGAGGCCAATACTATTGACTGGCCCAACAGAATTTCCAGTAGCCGCACCAATTGCCACTACCACACCCGATTATATTGCCCAGGTAAATGAAATAAAAAGCTTTCAGGCCAAAATGACCGGGGATGAAAAGAACAGTGTAAAATACTGGAGTGCCGGTGCTGTTTTAAGATGGAATGAGATCCTGCGGGAACTGGTGGCACTGCACAACCTTCCCCCGTATCAAAATGCAGACGGAACGTATCCCTTTCCCAGTGCCAACAATCCATTAGCTTATCCGCAATTCCCGTTTGCCAATCCGCCATATGCCGCCAGGGCTTACGCTTATGTAGCTGCGGCGCAGTATGATGCGTTGGTGGCAGCCTGGCATTATAAAAACTTGTATAACCGTGCGGCTCCCTACAATGTTGATCCTTCAGTAAATGTATTGATCCCGAAATCTGCATTGCCCTCTTATCCTTCTGAAGACGCAGTGGTTATAGGAGTAACTACAGAGCTGTTAAAATTGTTATTCCCGGGTGACCAGGAGTTTATACAATTAAAAGCCGAAGAACATAAAAGAGCAAGGATCATTGCAGGTGCCAACGTACGCAGCGACCTGGAAGCTGGTGAAGTGCTGGGAAAATCTGTAGCACAAAAATTTGTGACCCGTGCAAGAGGCGACAGGGCCGGTGCAGCTATCGGGAACCAGGCTCTCTGGACACAAATGGAAAATGATGCTATCGCAAGAGGTGAAATTCCGTGGATCAGCCAGGAATCACCAAAGCGTCCTCCGATGTTGCCGCTATTTGGAAGAGTAAAGACCTTTTTGTTTGATTCACTCACTATGGTAACAACTATTCGTCCGGCGGCACCGCCATCTACTTCTTCACAACAGTTCAAAGATGAATTAGCTGAAGTATATAGTTTCAGCAAAAATCCTACACGGGAGCAAATAAGGATAGCTCATTTTTGGGCTGATGGTTTAAGCACTTACACGCCACCCGGCCATTGGAATGCTGTTGCCACAGAAGATTTTGTAAAACAAAATTTTAGTGAAGTACGATGGGCCAGGAATATGGGCTTGTTAAATATGGCAATGATGGATGCCGCCATCGCCTGCTGGGATGCTAAGTTTCTCTACTTTAACCCAAGGCCCTCACAAATGGATCCAAGGATAAAAACAACAACAGGGCTGCCCAACTTTCCATCATACATTTCCGGGCACTCCACCTTCAGCGCTGCGGCGGCCACTATACTTGGTCATATTATAAAATCAAGAGCTGCTGATTATACTGCAATGGCCAGAGAAGCATCCGATTCCCGGATGTATGGGGCCATTCACTATCGAAGTGACTGTGCGAAAGGATTGGAAACCGGCAATAAAGTTGGTGGCTACGCTATAGCAAGAGCATTGACAGACGGAGCAGAATAAATTTTTTACAGACAAAGCAATAACGGCGTTGTAAGTCTTTACTGACGCCATTTTTCTCATCTCAGTTCTTTTAATACGGCTGACCGAAACAAATGAGCAAGACATAATTGAATGGGTGTATAAAGTGCCAATAATTGGTAGCACAACTATTTTTACAGACAAAGCAATAACGGCGTTGTAAGTCTTTACTGACGCCATTTTTTTTATTCAGGTTATTTCGGCATCTGACAAGGGCAACTTCAGCACTTAAATTATTACACTATTTAATCTTATTGTTTATGCCATACATTCCATTAGAAGAACATCTGCCCGGCATCACCGGTTTGCTGGAA
>JBEBIF010000118.1:0-9106 GCA_040080515.1 Chitinophagaceae bacterium
GTCCATAAGCGATTTTAGCTGAAGTAACTAAATAACCCTTGCAAAGGAAGGAATTATTATACAAATGGATAATTACTTATGTACCAGGCTGCTTTGGGGTGGCAAGGTTCAGAATTCCCGGGAGTCACCCTTCCATCCTCGTCTTCTCCAAAAAAAAGAATTAAATAATATGAAAGCATCAGTTTTTTTTATAAATTCAACACCTGAAAAAAATTGCCGTATATAATATCAAGGGCGGCGTTGGCAAAACCACCACTTCTGTAAACCTGGCCTGCATGCTTGCCAAGAATGGCCTCAGTGTGTTGCTTTGGGACCTTGACCCGCAAGGCGGGAGCAGTTACTTCTTCAACCGGGAAAATCATAATAACAATACCCACAGCCGTTTATTTGACCGGTACATCACTATCTATGATGTGATACATCATACTGACAGTTATCATATTGATGTGATCAGCAATGACGCTTATTTCTCCGACCAGTTTATGAACAAAGCAGCAAGGATCACTGCGCTGAATTTTATTAATCATGACCTGATAAAAATAACACTGGAGGAGGTGGAGGATGATTATGACGTGTGTATCATTGATTGTTCACCGGGGCGGTTCCTGCTGCATGATAATATATTTCATGCGTCTGACCTGTTGCTTATTCCGAACATCCCGGCACCACTGTCTGTGTATTGCAACAATATGCTGATGAAATCCCTGCTGGGTAACAAGACATTCCATACTAAAATGCTCAGCTTTTATAATATGGTGCAGGCACATAAGAACCTGCACAAGCATTACCTGGATATCCGGAATGCAAATACTGAACAGGTGCTTTATAATTATATCCCTTTCTATACGGAAATAGAATCGATCACCCTCAGCAAAGAATCGATATTTCACCAGCTGAAAGAATTCAAGACCAATATCTATTACGACAAATTATGGAGTGAAGTATGTGAGCGGATGCACTGGCCTGAATTGAATGTTTCTAAAGCGATGGTGGTAGGTATCCGGGAAGAAACCGCTACTGCCGGGTTTCCAATAAATACAGAGTTCCCTCAACAGATGGCCGTTACTTCTGCCGGTTGATCCCAATCATTCCTCTTATGCTATTCGCTGTTGTGCCGGATTCCTTCCCTAATTCAGGATAAGATAAATTACTCCTGCGACATTTTGTTTGTATTCGCCGGATTTCAGTGTGCCGGGATATCCCCTGCTGTCGTTTTGTGTGTACCATGTATAATTGAAAGGCCCGATGCTTTTCACTTTTCCCTGTATGTTTTTATCATCGAATGAAGAATAATAGGTGATCGTACTGGTGCCCACCATTTTTAATTTGCCACGGAAGGCTTCATTCTCATAAGAAGCATAATAAGTAAAGTAAAGAGAGCCGGCAGATTTTATTTTCCCCCTGAGGGATTGGTTCTCAAAGTCATCATAATAATCCATCCGGGTGCGGCCGATGGATTTTATTTTACCTGCTTTACCGGGTAATTCAAATGCCCCATAGTAAGTGATGCTGCAAGTACCAATACTTTTTACTTTCCCCCTGGATACGGAATCGTATTCCTGGCCATAGTAGTCCACCCGGCCAGTGTAGGGGACCAATGTATCTGTATAATTATAACGGTAATAATTCCATCCGGTACCCCATTTCAACAGTTGACCATTTTCAGATATCCGTATGATTATATCCTGATCGGTACGAAAAGCATAATAGACAGGTGTGGAACCTCTTTGAAAGGGTATCAGGCTTAATTCCTGTGACCTTGCGCTTGCAGCAAGCAACAGGCATGACAATGATATGAGTAACTTTTTCATTTTTTCTATTGCATAAAGATATTGAATAGGCGGGTTATTGGCTGTAGCCGTGAACGTTAAATAATTGTATTTCAGATGGTGTCGGATCCGGCATTTGTCCGAAGGACCCTGCGGTGATACAGGGCTACTTTGGACAGTTTTATTTTCAGGGTGTGAGTTACCGGGCCTTTCCTTTGTTATTTATTGTCGTTTTTAAGTTGATAAACAGGATTTTAGGCGGGAGTTTTTGAAAGCCGATGCATAGGTAGTTAAAAACCATATAATACAGCTTGGAGACTACAAGTCCTGAAGAACAAAGGATACAAGTTCCGAAGAGCAAGAGCAGGTATTGGCTTGAGGAACGTCATACTGATTTTAGACCATAGGCAATAGCTTCGTGACCACAAGTGTTGAGGACCAGGATTCATGAGTTGGTGGCATGAATATTGAAAATGCTGGTATTCACGCCTGACGAAGCATATAGCCTGACTTTTATGAACACCATCTCAAGGCTTGCTGATTAATATTGCCTCTATAAAATAGTAAAACAATTATATGAAAAACATGACATCAAAAAACCCGAAACACAATACCCAGTTCAATACTCATAAGCACATACCGGAAAATAAGGATAATCTTGACAGCCGGGAAAACGAAGAACAGCTTAACAAAGGCGACAATACCACTCATAACCATAAGGAGCAGAAATCCTCCAAAAAGAAGGGGGCTAAAAAATAGGGCCTGTCATGTGGCACAGAGTTTTCAATAGTGCCTGTAAAAAACAGGCTATTATGACAACGAACTCTACCACACAGTTTATCAACCAGGGTGTTTCTGAATGGGGTCAGGCCATGGTTTACAGGCAACTCGATAATCACAGCTGCCAGGCCCTGGGTATCAAAAGGGACTGGTTGTTGATGAAAAGGGGCATCTCTACTTTACCATGAATTCCCAGTTTGAGGAAACTTTTTCCGAAGAATTCTTCCCGGTTGAATTATTGATCTATAAAAAAGGGGACCCCTGTTATATTACTGCACAAGGGATGGCGGAGAAGCTATGGATAAAAGGAGCGAATAGTGTATGTGTGACGATCAATACCATTGAAATGCAGCATACAAAAAAAACGGAGTATGGTTTTCTAAAAAGCCTTTTGCGAAACACCGGAAAATTCATGGGTATTCTTTAATAGCTACTACCAATACCGGTCTGCTACCGGAACGCCAGGCCCACAGAATACAGCTATTTACCTGTATTGATAATATTGCATACAATGCTCATTCGTTCATTTACCTGTACGATATTCAGGTTGATCGCATCGGCCTGGCGACTGTCTGTGTACAACTGGTCTATTTCGACGCTGGTCTTATTCAGCTGATTCTGATCGAGGTTGGGTATGCTGGTCTTTAATGAAGCGATTAGTTCCTTCATTTCCCGGTAATTTTCGTTGTAGATCGTTTCAAATTCTTTTTGTATTCTTTTAATACCGGCCGTGATCAATTTTACCGACACAGGAGCATCTGGCGGATAGAGGTAGCCCTCCTGTTTGATCCGGGTGGTATCCATCCAGGCCTGCAGCTTTTGCGGGTCATAATATTTTTGGAGCAGTGCTTCCACGGGCAGTTCTTTCAATGATACTTTAGTGATGGCGGGATTCATTGTAGTGATACACTCCACCAGGAAATCCCGGAGGTCTTCTTTGATCTCCACCGATTTCTCCAGCAGCTTTCCCACCTGCTGACCGAACTGTTCGTTAATGATATTCAGTTTTTCATATTGGTAAAAATATTGCTGCACTTTTGTTACAAACTTATTGAGGTCATCGGTAGTGATACTTCTTTCCACGATCACCAGGTTACCGACAAGCGACAAAATAGTAGTGAAAATACCGATAGAAGGCAGGTATTTTTTTACTGACTTGATCCCGTTCTCTTCGGGCTTGCTGAGAAAATTTTCAATTACTTCCCGGAACTTGCCGCCGTCGGTTCTTTTTACTTTGTCGAGGATGGGTTTTAAAGCGGTCAGTATCTCTGTCTTCAGGCTAAATCCTAATTCGTTATTTACGGGGTTGTTGAGCGTTGTGATCCTGTTGCGGTAATTATCTTTTTTTAATAAGCTGGTAAGAGAGTTGACAGAACTGTTGGCGCTTTCGATAAAGTATGCAATTGACAGGATACCGGGTTTATAATCTTTTTTGAGAACTGCTGCCTGTGCAGGGGGTTGAGCATTTATTACGAATGTTATCGTGCTTAATGAAAACAGCAATGGCATAAATATAAGGGGAAAGGCAGTGGTTCTCATCCGTTGCATTTTCATGCAGGATGCGGGCGTTTTGTTCATTACATATGGCTTCTGTATATCAAAGAACGGTATGACAATCTTTTTGTGTCAAATGAAGTGTTAAGGTGTTACAACTTACATCCCCGGTCACCCGATAGCTATCTGGTGACCGGCTGCTTTTTTCCAATTCATTCTTCCGGTTTCCCGAAAAAAACTAATTTCGGGATATGTTTAAACCCGGGCATATGATAAAACTTTTCTTCATCTTATTCAGTCATGCCATTATTATGAATGCAGTTGCACAAACAGAACCAGTTCCTTCGGGTGTTATTCACTGGGATGAACTGCCGGTGAAAAAAGACAAGCAACGGGAAAGCCGTAAGATAGCAGAGGGTACCACGCCTGAGTTTTCCTATTTTGAAATTCATGCCACCACACAGGAAAAAGGGGCTGTACCAAGACCGGCACATACACAGCAGGATATAGAAGAAGTAATTATCATTAAAGAAGGTACTTTAAAATGTACAATAGGAAATAAGACCGCTGTGCTGGGTAAAGGCAGTGTGTTACTGATACCTCCGCTGGAGTCACAAATATTTGAAAACACAGGTGATGGCCCCGTTACTTATTATGTGCTGATGTTTCGTGCCCAAAAACCAATGGATATGGAAAGAAGTAAGCTGGCCGGCGGGACACTGTTATTAAACTACGACTCATTAGCCTATACCGAAAAAGGGACAAAAGGCACACGGAAATACTTTGACCGGCCCACCGCTATGTGTTCCAATTATGAAATGCATATCACATACCTGAAAGAAAAAGGCCCCAGTCATGCGCCGCACCAGCATGCAGATACCGAAATCATTCTGGTGATCGATGGGGATGTTGAAATGGCGATTGATGGCCAGCAATATAAAGGCCGTGCCGGTGACCTGTTTATTGTTGAAAGCGGGAAAATGCATGGCGTTGGTAATGCCTCTGATAAGCCGTGCAGCTATTTTGCTTTTAAATGGAGATAAGCTGCAACCGGAAAAAACAAGGTCAGCATCAATTGTCTATCAGCAATTTAATTTTCCTTTTAATCTGAATCATGCTAATGTACTTGATATTCAAAAATTCATACTGCCCCATCAGCAGTTGAGTGATGGCCGCCTCTCTTAAGATAACGGCATTATTAAAACACTCAAATGCCTTATCTTTTGCACCGGCTTTTGCATAATCCATTCCCATCCATAATTCGGAGATATATTCACCCGATTTTCTTAATACCCTGTAATGTTCATCCACTTCTTTCTCCAGCATTTTATGATCCCCTTCCCGGTAAAATTTAATAAGCCCGGTATTATTTGCTTTTTCGGCTGCTGCGATCGCCTCTTCTTTTTTTCCAATCGACCAATAGAGTTTTGAAAGGTTCAGGTAGCGTAACTTCTGACTGGCCGGATCAAAGGCTGTTTTTTCAACCAGGCTTTGTTCCAGGCGTATGGCCTCTTCCTGGTTGTTGGTGCTTGCCAGGTACCGGATCTTATTCTGCAGTAAATAATCCCATGCAGGATTTATCTCACTACCCTGGTTGTAAATTTTAGACGCTTCTTCCTGGTCTTCTTTTGCTTCCAGCAGAATGGCAAGCCACAAGTAAACATTCGACTGGTTCGGATTCAGGCTGATCGATTTCCGGTATGTTTTTTCAGCTTCTTTCCAGTTAAACGTCTGGTGATACCAATACCCAAGCGATGCCTGTATCTCACCGGAAGAATCATTGAGGCCAAGCGCTATGTCAATATTTTTTTTGGCCAGCATAAGCATAATGTCCGGGTCTTCATAACCCCTGTAAGAAGAAAGTAGATAAGTGTCGGACAGGCCAGAGTAGGCTATCGCAAAGCTTTTATCCTTATTTACTGCCTGCTGAAAAAGCTCTCTTGCAATCAGCAGATCTGTTTTGTTTCTTTTTTCCACCAGAAATTTTCCCCGTAAATAAATGTCGTATGCCTGCAAGTCGACTGTGGGAGTGACATCCAGGTTTTTAGTTTCCTTTTTTGAAAGTTTGGTATTGAGAACTGATGCTATGGACAGGGCGACCTCCCGCTGAATGGAGAAAATATCGTTTACCGGGCGGTCGTATGATTCAGCCCACATATGTTCATCAGACAAGGCATTAATAAGCTGTGCTGTAATCCGAACCTGGTCGCCATACCGCTGTACACTGCCTTCTAAAATTAATGCCACTCCCAACTCCTGCCCTATTTCTTTTACCGGCTTTTGATTTTTTTTATATTGCATCACGGAAGTACGGGAGATCACTTTAAGCGCTTTGATCTTTGAAAGTTGTGTGATAATGTCTTCTGTAAGGCCATCACTGAAATATTCCTGTTCCGGCGCACTGCTCATATTTGCAAATGGCAAAACGGCTATACTGTTTTCGGAGATTGGTTTGGCAATTTTTTTTTCTGCAACCACAGGTAAAGTAACCGGCTTGCTGAATTGGGTCTGCACTTCAAAGATGCGCACAGGGTCTTTTACATTCTTGAGGACTTGTTCTTTTATAAATACAGAGTCCAGCCCTTTTTTGTTGGCAATATTGAGGGATACCACTTCTGATATATAAATACCACCTACGGGAGCCAATGCCTGAATGCGGGAGGCAATATTCACCACATCTCCAAAAACGTTACCGTTTTGCATCAGCACATCGCCCATATGTATACCAATGCGTACAGGTACGGTAGGTGGCGACCCATTAAGATCTGTCTGTAATAGTTTGGCAAACTCTGCCGCATCTGTGGCACTATGAAAGAGAAGTAAAGAACCATCGCCGTAGTACTGAATAATTTTTCCATCTAGCTCAGCCGCTATGGTTTCAAGCGACTGCCTGAACCGGTTGATCTTTTCTACTGCGTCATTTTCATCTATCTGCATCATAGCAGTGTACCCTACTACATCAGCAAACAAAATAGCAGCGAGCTGGTGAGAATTGTCCGACATTGGTTAAAGTTGGGAAAGCAATTTACTAAAAATTGGTTTTCGGGTGGTTTCTAAGCAGTTACCCGGGTATTGCTGAGATTTTTATAATAAAGGCTTTCAACGAATATAGGTTGTTGCGGGTTATGATAGTGCCTTTTGAAGCAATCATTTTGCAGGCTGTTGCTGATCAAAAAAAGCAACTGAAACCCACCGGGTCATATAGCGGTAAGGGGGAAAATGGACGGGAACCAGCCGGTATCTTAGCTTCTTTAACAGCACCGCGGAGATAAAAGTATTTATCCATACAGAGTTATGAAATCATTACGGTAACATTACTGTACGGTTAGAAAGCACCTGATTTGGGGACTTATCCACCCCTTTTCCCGTTTTCTTTTCACAAAACGGACGGAATGACAGAAAAAACGGGGCCGGCAATTTGCAATTTTCGCTGTCTTTTATTACTATCTTTCTGTAACAAACAGAGCTGCATGAAAGAAATTGTAAACTGTGCTGCCTATTCAGACGGTATCCGGCTGGCTGATGTAAATCTCAGTGATGTGGGTAAATACCTGGATAAGGAAAACCAGTTTGTGTGGATCGGGTTATATGAGCCCTCCGAAGACATCCTGAACCGGGTACAAACTCATTTTCAACTTCATGAGCTGGCGGTCGAAGATGCGCACCTGGCACACCAGCGGCCTAAACTGGAACAATATGGCAATTCCATATTTGTGGTGTTACGTACAGCCCAGATGAACCAGCAGCATCATACTGAATTTGGAGAAACCCATTTTTTTGCTGGTGATAATTTTATCGTGGTAGTACGACATGGTTCTTCCATTCCTTATACGGAGGTACGGGCCAGGTGTGAAGCGGCACCGGAACACTTGCGCAAAGGACAGGGTTTTGTCTTATACGCTGTGATGGATTTTATTGTTGATTGTTACTTCCCCGTGGTACATGAACTGGAACAGGAACTGGAATCCATTGAATCAAAGATCTTCAAAGAGAAGCCCACCCGTGAAACCACCGAACAGATATATGACCTGAAAAGAGAATTGCTGGAAGTAAAGCGGGCGGTGTCTCCCCTTGTTGATATTTGTAACCGGCTGATGCGGTTTGATATTAAATGTATTTCGGAGGAAACAAGACCTTATTTCCGGGACGTGTATGATCATGTGGTGCGCATCAATGAAATGGTGGACAATACCCGTGAGTTGCTGAACAGCGCCATGGAGGCCAATTTTTCGTTGCTTTCGATTGCGCAAAGCGATGTATCTAAAAAGTTTGCCGGATGGGCAGCTATCATTGCAGTACCGACCATGATAGCCGGTTTTTATGGTATGAATTTTAAATTCATGCCGGAACTGCAGTGGCATTATGGATATTATGTGGTGATCGGCATCACCCTTGCGGTTTGTATCACCCTGTATTATTTTTTCAGGAGATCGGGGTGGTTATAACAGGTGCTACTACTGGAACAAACAACCCTCGAAGAGTATCAGGTGAAAACAAGGCAGACAGAATCAACAGCTGAACTGGTGAGGAAACTCAGTACCCGGAATACTTTTCAGGAAGCAGGCAGCTTAGTCCTCCAATTCACTGATCACTTTCTGGTAATCATGCTGCAGGTCTTCATGCAGTGTGGCCATTACTAAGCTGATCTTTTTCAATTGTCCGTTGTTGATGTTATTTATTGCTGTGTTTTGCCGGAAAGGAATCCCGGATGCTTTTAATTGCTGGCAGAAAAAAATGCGGAGTTCGATGTCTGTTTGTTTGTTGCCGCTATAGCGGGACTGTTTATTGATCACCCGCAAAATCTTCCGCAATGTTTTTTTGGCAAAGTATAGTTGGGTAAGATTCACGGTTCCAAACAATTCTTCTATTTCCTGCTTTACACTTTTTATATATCCTTCTTCATCCCGGGAATCAAATAATAAATAAGTAAGCAATTCTTTATTTTCTTTTTTAAATCTTGCAAGGCGGAGGCAGAGGTTGGTGAGTTCTGCTGGTTTTAATCCGGACAACTCCTGTTTGATGTCCTGTAGGGATAGTGATGTCATAGAGTAAAATTAACGATT
>JBEBIF010000560.1:0-1987 GCA_040080515.1 Chitinophagaceae bacterium
GTATCTGACCAGGCAGAAAACAGGCTCCATGCACAAAAGGCATTGCTCGAGATGCTGCTCACATAGCCTGTGGCAGAAATGCCGGGTTCTGAATAAAAGAGACAAGACAAGGTAATGTCAAAAGTTTTATGAAAAAAGAGATGGGAATATGAAAACAGTATGTAACAGGATTTCGTTGGCGTAAGAGAAGGCGGCGGAGAAGTCAGAAGTGGTAGACGCCGACGGCTCTGAGAGAGCAAGGGTTTGGCACTTCACATCTGTGATTAAGCAGATAGGCAAGAGAACATTAAGCAGTTTTGATCTTTGACAACCTGAGAGGCGATGCTAAGAAGCAAGCGATAAGATTTTAGACCACTTGCCCTGCATGGTAGAGATGTTTTGCAATTCCGGCAGTTGAACCGGGGTATTGTAATGCAGAGACATATGGGGGCGCAGGAAGTTGTAATGGGTTACGAACAGAGTAGTCAGAGAGACAGCTCCATTAGAGCAATTAAAGCCGTGAGAAGGTTTCACGTGGTATTTATAAGTCCTGTTAAGGCGCTCAATGAGCTGTTTAAAGGGTCTGAATTCTTGGGACTCTTTATCGAGGTTTTGAAGGCCAATGACCTTATGATGCTGGATATTGAGACAATCAGCAGAGTTGGAATTGATGAAGTGAATACCGGCGGGATATGAGGGGTTGCCATCAGTAATGAGAGTGATTTGCTGATCTGGTTGAGCAGTACGGATAGCCTCATACATGGAGATGACGGCTGGTTGAGTGCCTCTATTATCTGCGACGTGATAGGCCGTAATTTTGAGGCTCTTAGAAGAGATAAAGAAGAAGACGTAATTATGCTTGCCCTGGACTTTAATATAGGTTTCATCACCAGCGCTTATGGGGTCGATAGGGCCTTTATGTTGCAGATTGAAGGCATGGCAGTAGAAAGCGGCAGCTGACGCGTAATTGAGGACTGTTTGATAAGAGACCTTGATGTTGAATACAGAGCGGAGTATGAAGGCGGTTTTTCTGGCAGTGATAGCAAAAGAGACGTAAAAGGTGAGGATAAGACCAAGGACGTTGGGAGCATTGTGGATTTTAGTAAGATCGACTTTGGGATTATCAGGCTGGGAATGGTTAAGTTCGTTGGGCTTGTAATGATACTCCCGGTATTGGTAGCAGAGCTTGAACTGAGAGCTGCGTTTCTTTTGAAGGGAGCGTTCAGCGGGATTAAGCTTATTAAGTGCCTGAGTACGATGAAGGCAATTATCGTTAGAACATTTATAGACAGTGACATCTTTGCGCACTTTCCAGTTAAACAGGGCGCAATTGCAATAAGGGCAGAAGAACTTGGATTTAGAGTTTTTGCGGAACCTTTGGTTTAACTGGAAGAGATGGCCGCAGACCTTGCATTTGAGTTGAGTTCTTTTATTGCCGTCATTGTAATAGATATAGATATGAGGGGCATTGCAGAGAGGGCAGACCGTGATAGATGGAACTTTGGGAGAGTTGGCTCGTTGCTTAACAGGGCTAAGAGGTTTGCCGTGGTCAGCTTGGTACTGCGCCAGAAGGAGCTTATAGTCTTTAGCAAGTTGAACGGGCTGTTTAGCTGCCAGCTCAGTTAAAGGTGGTAGAGGATCAACAGAGAAGATTCGATAGTTGGGGTGTTTTTCTTTGAAATCGTCTTTAGGTTTGATTTCAGGGTTGCGATTGGTAAGGACATCTGAGAGTCCGGCAAGGATTTGCTCTATTTCGGAACGAGTGAATTTAGAGCAAATCCAGATTACAAAACGTGCAATTTTAGACATAGGTGCTTGCCTCCTTGTGGTGGGTCGCACTACTAACTTAACCCTAAACAAATAGGGGGAGGCAAGCTTATTTAAAGCAACATATTACTGGATAAGGGTTTTAAAGCTTTTAGCATTAAAACTTTTGACAATACGTTAACAACAGAAAGGAGAACAAAATGAAAAAAAATGTAGGAGTCTTGGTTGCAGTGATTTTCGT
>JBEBIF010000119.1:0-9100 GCA_040080515.1 Chitinophagaceae bacterium
GCACTGTCCTCATGGATTCGAGGGCGACCCGATGGACGACCTTAGACGGTTATCACAGAAGCACCAGAACCGAGTTGCAGAAGCGTCCTGCGCGGTAATGGTGACTATTTGTTGTGTCTGCCAAAAGATGTGGAACGGTAAGACATGGGAATGAGTTCTGTTTTTAAAGGAGCCGACAAGAGATGGTACTACGCATCTCTTGATGAAAACGGAAACAGCACTTGCAAAATGCTAACCAATGATGTACAATTGGAAAGAGCATTTGTAGAGTTCTTGCCAGACCAGAATCCAGCGAGCTACACGGTAGCTCAGTTGCAGACGTTCTGGAAGCAGTTTATGAACACGAGAAAGAGGGATGGTAAATGACAGGATACAAGCGGTTTGTCTTTCAGATAAACCTAATATTCGGAGTCTTAAATATCACATACTTCTTTTTAACTAATTCATTTGTCAACATGGCGATTGGTGTTTTCAATCTTTGGGCCGCCGCGCATGTATGGAAGCATAAAGATGATTGAGTATATCGGCGTAATTGGAACGATTCTTCTAAACATTGCAACGCTCCCGCAGATACAACGTATCATTCGTCTAAGGGATAGCAAGTCAATAAGCATCAGCAACATCTTGTTGGCCATAACGGGACTGGGTATTATGCTCTTGACCGCACTCAAGTCCGACACAGCAATTTTCATTTTGAACTACGTTATCGCCCTAGTACTTGAAGTAGCATTGCTTGTAACAACACTTTACTACAGGCGGCCCGCTATGAGACCGAGGGTTGCGCTGGCATACAAAAAAGTAATTAAGAAACACGGAAAGACATTGAGGAAGCTAAAGGACTAAGATGAGAGTTGTCTTAAAAGCATTAGACGGAGTTCTTCACTCAAAAGTAATTGAAGTCTCTGATATGTGTGCCGCAGGACTTTATTGGGCTTTTTGTCCACGATTAAGTATGTATAAATATTCGTACAACAAACAGTTTTTACCTGAGCTAGACTTTCCAAAGATATTAAAGTTTGAATCAACTGGCCGAGTTTTTAAAGATGGAAAAAGAAAGCCAATATATGAATTCGAGCTTACGGAAATTTAAAGTAAAACTTTTATTCAACCTCGGAAGCTTTTGGGTTGGCATCCACTGGTCAAACCAGTACAAGCGGTGGTGCATCAATCTTATCCCATGTTGTACAATTTGTATTGTGCGGCACGATGGAATAGTTCCTGGCAACAAGTGTAACGGAGACAAGTAATGGAACCCGAACAGCAAAAGCGTTTAGACAGTTCAAGCTGGCACTCATACCCTGAGATATTCAATCTCGGCCACAAAGCAATTACAGAGTTGTTCAACGATGACGTACTAATTGAAGAAAAGGTAGACGGCTCCCAATTCAGCTTTGGCTTAATTGATGGAGCAATCAAAGTACGCTCTAAGGGCCGCGAGTTTCCAGTGAACGGGTCAGATAAAATGTTCCAGTTGGCCTGCAACACCGTTGAAAAGCTACACGCGCTCGGCCACCTACGCGAGGGATGGACGTATCGGGGCGAATACCTATCCAAGCCGAAGCACAACAGCTTGGCCTATGACCGCACCCCAAAGGACAATATCATCCTGTTTGACATTACCACAGGACACGAGGAATACCTAGATTACGCTTCAAAGAAGGCCGTGGCAGAGAGAATCGGCCTAGAAGTAGTACCTTGCCTGTTCCAGGGTAAGATTGACACCGTAGAGCAGGTGCGAGCCATCCTAGACCGCGTATCTATCCTGGGCGGCCACAAGATTGAGGGCGTAGTAATCAAGAACTACAAGCGGTTTACGACCCAAAAGAAAGCTATGTTCGGAAAGTACGTAACCGAGGAATTCAAAGAGATTCACCGCAGAGAATGGAAGAACAGCAACCCGACACAGGGAGACATTGTAACCCAGTTGGCTATGGACTTCAAGACACCCGCCCGCTGGAACAAGGCAATACAGCACTTGCGCGAAAGCGGCCAGATTACAGACAGCCCGCAAGACATTGGCCCACTTATGAAAGAGATTGTTGCCGACATCTTAAAAGAGTGCGAAGATGAAATGAAACAGCGGTTATTCCAGTATGCCTGGCCACACGTAAGCCGACAAGTTACACGCGGCTTTCCAGAGTACTACAAACAAAAACTTTTAGACCAGCAGTTTGGCGTAGAGCCAAACCTAGAAAAAAGAATTGACGATGCGCGGGAGCGTAGTGAAAAAGACCTAACATGATACCACTCCAAACGGGAGATATAATTCTAACGCACACGCATAGCTGGTCAGACCTGCTATCCATGTTGCGTTTTCGTTCGTGGTGGACACACGCCGCTATGGTGTATGACCCAAAGAAAACAGTTGAGATGACAAATAAGAACGTGCGACATCTTACAATTGAGAAACGGTACGCGAACAAGAAGATTCGGGTAATACGACTTCGTAACCTAACCATTGTAGACCGAGTAAGGTTGCGCGTTGCGGCCCGCACACTGTACCACACAAAGTTTGATAGGCTTAGATTGATACTTCCTTTGTTACCACAAATGAGGTATAATTATTACTGGTGTACATCATTCATTGACCTGGTATACAAGAAAGCACTGGGCCGAACGATAAACGTTAAGTGGATGATGCAGAGCAAGAAAGATTACTTGGAAGCAATACAGGCAGACATCATATACGATTATCGAAACAAATAAGGAGATGCCATGTCAATACTACCTGAGTCAAAGTATGTTGTTGAACTTCTTACAGGATATAAAGAGGTAACGTCACCAGAAGGGTACATCACCTTTGAAGGTGGTACGTGGGAAGTACTGAAGGACGAGTTTGGATGCGAAGTATTGTTCGATTACTACGCGGCGGCCTACCGCGAGCTAGAGACAAAATGCCCTGCGCTACGAATTTTTGGCTCTAAGATTGGCCGAGTTAAAGAAGTTGAAATGATAAACAGGAAAAAGCCGAATGGATAAAGAGACGTTCAAATACTCTTTAAAGCTTGCCCGCGACCCGATACTGCTGATAAATGCGCTAGATGACATGGGCCGCCGAGTTGTAGAAGTATGGCTTATTGACCGAGAGGACAGGAACAACCGACACTTGGTTGATACCATTGCCATAGACTACAATGAAACACCTGCTTCGTCTAGGGTTCTTCAGAAGATTCGAGAATATAACGACTGGTTCAACGATGCTACAGGGAGAAAGCCAAGCGGGTACGAAATTTAACTAGGAGACTAATATGAGCAAAGAAATCTACGAAACAAAAAATTCAAAAGTAAACGTAATCAAAGAAGGTCACGTTTACGAAGTTGTCATAGCCAGCGGAGCCGTACCGATAAACTTTCAGGATGGTGCGGTAAAAGAAGTGGGTGGTAGAAACGGTTTTCAGAACGAGGAACTACTTGCGATTCTCATTGACCGCATGAAGTTTCTAAATACCGCCGTCCCGTGTACCGAGAACCAGCTTGCAATCTTCCGCTTAGAGAGCGCGTTAGACGCTCTTGAAAGCAGAACAGCCAACAGGGAAGCTCGCGGTGTAGAAGGAGAGAACAAGGCATGAACGGCCAGCCAGATTTTCAACCGCTTAAAGAGATTACCCAGCAGGAGCAGGCAGAGGTAGACCGCGAATTTCGAGAGTTCTGGCTACCGATTATCCAAGAAAGAAACGCTACACCGATTCTTGGAATGAATCTGGAAGCAATAAAAAGAGAGCTAACAGATTGGTCTCATTGTATACACGAGGTTTCAAAAGTATATTGTCGAGTTACAGGAAATCGAATGAGTAAGCCGAACTACATTGCGGAAGAAGTTATCTTCGAGTATGAGCGAGAACTTGAGCGAGCGATTGACGAAGCTACCGCAGATGCAATAGCTCCGATGACAGATGAAATTCAGGATTTAAAAGATAAGGTGCGCCGACTTCAGAAACAGCTACGGACGCGCCGCGCAAATAAAAGGAAAAAATAATATGAGCATGTTTGACACAGTAGTTGCAACAAAAAAGAACCCTATACGATGCCCTGGCTGTAAAAAAATATGCCAAGATTTTCAAACAAAAGACCTGGACAATTTTATGGATTACTATGTTGAAGGAACTACACAACGCGCTGTACCAGTAATGACCATGCTAAAAAAGAAAGGCCCGTTCGGTCTACCACTGTGGAAGAAAACAGGAAAGATAAATCATTTTCCTCACCCAGTATACAATCAGATTTATACGTATGACTGGTGTGAAGGATGCAAAAAGATGATAGCCCAGCTTTTCAGATTCGATGAATCGGGTCTATTAACACGTCACGGAGAACCATTTTTCGAGACTTGACAGAGACCTAAGCTTCGAGCATAATAGACCTACGCTCGTAGCTCAAGGGTCAGAGCAATCGCCTTATAAGCGATAGACCTGGGTTCGACTCCCAGAAGGCGTACTTGACTTTCACATGGGTTTGTGGTACACTTTAAGTGTGAGGGAAAAGACCATGAAAAGAGACAAAGCGAAAGAGAAGTTCCTGGTTGCCTGGCTGAAGAAGCTGACGGCGGGCCAGCAAGCGAATCTCTATGGTGCCGTTCTTGAAGGAACCCCTGAGAACGAGGAACTCGACCACGTTTTGAATTACGAGTAGGAGCCATTATGAAAACAGGCCAGAAGAAATTGGTGAGGATTACGGCAGGTGAATATGTCTACCGTGGCCTGAATGGTGACATCTCAGTTTCCAAGAAAGAGGACAGCAAGACGGACTGGACAGTTTCAGGCGAGGTTGTTGGTGAGTTCTTTCGTTCAACCGTTGAGAGCTTTAAAGAAGCCAAGCGGATAGCGTTTGAAACAGACGGGGTTTGATATGACAAAACTTGATATTACGAAAACGCCAAAGAATCGCGGCCAGAAGTTCGGAGCCAGAAAGTATGCGGCAGTGCCTTCCGTTACACGCCCTGGGATTGAGTACGTTGTGGTTAAGGTTCGCCTTCGTGGTGAGAGCCGTCACTACGCTTACAGATGCACATGCCCTGACTTTATGTTTCGTAACAGACAGTGTAAGCACATTCAAGCTTTTAAGAAGCAGGAGCAAGCATGACCCTGAACGTTGACCTGGTTGACATTGCGTACAACTTCGCCCAGCAGAAGCACAGGGGCCAGCAGGACGATGGCGGGGCCGACTACTTCCTCGCACACGTGGTGCAGGTTTTTAACATTCTCCGAAAGGTGACGGACAACCAAGATATACTTGCGGCGGCCCTGTTACACGATACATTGGAAGATACAGAAACAACTTACGAAGAACTTGTGAATACGTTCGGTATCCCAGTTGCAAACCTTGTTATGGAAGTGACACATGAAGGAAATTCAAAGGATGGATATTATTTCCCGCGCCTTCATTCCCAACATGGGATTATGATTAAGATGGCCGACCGACTCAGTAACATCTCCCGCATGGAGCCGTGGGATGAAAAGCGGCGCGAGAAGTACCTGAAGAAAACAAAGTTCTGGAAATCCAGCGCAGACGAAGCCGCACAAAAATGAAAGACGACCTACTCGAATTCGCTAACGTAGATACCACAGGCAAGCCAGCAGATGACAGCAAACGAAAAAAAGTTTAAGCACTTAAAGAGAAAACAATACCGAGACTTTAAACGCGCCCTCGGACTTTTTGCTATTGGCAGTACGGGAATGCCAGAGGTAATTCACGATGCTATTCGTGAGATTAATGAGAAGAAAGACATTTTAGAATTTGCAATCAACAGATGGTATAGGAGTTAGTGTGAGCATATTTCGTAAGAAACCAGTAGAGGTAGAAGCACTTCAATGGACAGGAGACAACCTGGCCGCCATACTTGCATTTGGTGAAAAGGACATTCGGGCCGTTGATAGTAAGGGTTGGTTCAACCACGCCGAGCAGTTTAATCCAAAAGAAGTAAAGGCATTAATGATACACACGCTATAATCCTTTTTGGAATCAGTGGTGGTTTTGGCTGTTCTGCCCGTTGTGGCTTCCTTTTGTATTTGCACTCGCGTCCGTAGTTGTATCCTGTGTTGCAGGAGTACTAATCGCTTTCTGCAAGATTTTCACACGATGAGAACACTCGTAGTAGGTGACATTCACGGTGCAAGAAAAGCATTGGGGCAGTGCCTAGAACGCGCTCACTTTGATTTAGATAATGACACGCTCATTTCCCTCGGAGACGTTGTAGACGGTTGGCCCGAATCCCGTGAGTGCATCGAGCTACTTCTGCGCGTAAAGAATAGAGTTCAAATACTTGGAAACCACGATAAGTGGTTTTATGAGTGGGCGAGAGAGCCACGAGAGATGCTGTGGAAAAGTCAGGGTGGCGAAGCAACATTCAATTCCTATGTGCCACAATCTCATATAGACTTTTTCAGAGATTCGTATGCCATTTACATGGACGATGAAAAGAGCCAGCTTTTCGTACACGGTGGACTAGACCCAAAGCTTTCAATTGAAGAACAGAAGCTTGAAACATTAATTTGGGATAGAAGCTTAGCCAACAAAGCTTGGATGACAGCTAAGCACCAGAAAGATTACAAGTACACCGAGTACAAAGAAATCTACATTGGACATACGCCGACCAGTTCCTTTGGAGAAGATAAAGTACCGCTAAAGGTCTGCAATGTATGGATGATGGATACGGGCGCGGGATGGACAGGTGGGAAGCTTTCTATCATGGACGTAGACACAAAAGAGTACTGGCAATCAGACGTAGTTGACACACTATACCCAGGAGTAAAATCAAGATGAGTGACTTTACAGTATCATTCTGGTGTCCGAAAGAGCTTTGCAAGAGGATTATAAAAGCCCTACGAGCAAAAGGATTTTCACACGTTGCTTTCACCAGCAACGGAGACCTTTATATAAATGGAAAAGAACTTACAGAGCGACCCAGGATACAAATTGACTTAGATAAACGCACCTGGGAAGATAACCAATAAAGCTTGACTTTTATCACGCTGTATGGTATACTTTATACAAGACCAGGAGAACCCATGATAGAAGGACTATTTGAAGCAGTAAAACAAATTATAATCACAGTAAGGATACCATTCTAAATGGCATACTGGATGGGTGAAAAAGGAAAGTGCATTCATTGCGAGAAGTCACTCTGCGACTGTAAAGAACGGACGCGGTTATTTTTCATTGAAGGAGATGACTTCCAGAACAAGAAGCAAGAGGCCAGAGAAATAGCAGGCCCGAACAACGAGCTTGCATTTGAATTGATTGTGGCCGCGCTTCTTGGATACAAAGTTACCGCGTGGGAATTAAACTATTTAAAGCACGACATCGAGCTAGACCGAAAAGCTTTCCAGAATAAACTGTACTAGGAGATGGAATGAAAGACGAAGATTATATCAGAGAGATGCAAGTACTGGCACTGAAGGAAGCCGCCCTATCAAAAATTGTAGCCTGGCTTAAAGGCCGTGGCCTATGGGAAGAATGCAACAACGAACTAAACTTGGTTGACCCCAGCCCAAAGAAGGCACTTCTGGCGAAGGCAGGCGAGAACATTCACGAGAACTTTTGCAAACAAGTATATCCAGAAGGCAACATCTGCTCAGAGCTTCACACACAGATTAAGAAGGAGCTTGAACGGTAATGAAACAAGACTTCCTTATGGCCTGCCCGTTCTGCGGAAGCTTTGAAGTACACATAAATAGAAGCAACAAGACCGCCTGCTGGGTTGAGTGCGCCGTATGCAATGCCGAAGCATCTAGCGGAAAGACCAGAGAAGAAGCCATAGAGCGTTGGAATAACCGCGTACAGCACTTGATAAAAGTTTCTGCTTCAATCGTCTATGATGGAGATAAAGAATTTAAAGCCGACATGAAGCGAATTGCAAAGGCAAGACGATAATGCCGTTCATACTCTTACGCCCATGTGCCGAAGGATGCGCCGCCAAACAACAGCACATCGGAGATTGCTACAGAACTAAGAAGAAAGACCGTAAACAGACCATGACCAAACGCGGATTAAAGCCAACAAAGAGAAGCCGATGAAATTAAGCCCTATTTTATGCAATCACGCAAACGAAGTTCCCAATACTTGTACCTGCGGAAAAGATTGCTACTGCAAGGAGAATACTTGTGAAAAAGAATAAAGACGGTTGCTACCATACTAAAGCCTTGTGCAAGGGGGAATACTGCTGTTTCCATAACCCCTCAGACCACAAAATGAACAAGTGGCCCATGAACATCAGGCTTGACAGAGGCGGCATGACAGAGCGAATCTGTGACCACGGAATCGGACACCCTGACCCCGACTCCCTCAATTGGATAGCACGACAAGCCGCAAAATACGGTGACATTCCAGACAGCGGAGTTCACGGCTGTGACGGGTGTTGCCTAGACGACTTCGGAGAGACTACCCTGCCAATTCTTGTACCATACGCCTTCGGCTCAGGTGGTGACAGCCCAAAGGAAAAACTCCTACCTTCCTGGCTAAGCATCACTCTGAAGTTGGCCGCGCTCGGATGGTTAATCTGTCTTTTCTTAGCACTCAAACATTAAAACGATTTTCACCTTCGGTGAAAACCAGAGAGGAAACAACGAAATGAGTAAACTCGAACCTTTGAATTCAAACGTGATTTTTGAGGCGGTCACGTCCAACGACCAGGGCGGCACCATCATCATCCCTGATTCTATCGGCCCGACACAAGCACTTGGCAAGGTTGTTGCAATCCCTGAGAACCCTGAGTTCGCGCAGGCGTACCCTCGCGTGACCGTGGGCGCACGTATTTTCTACAACATCAAGGAAGTACGGGTGTTAGGAAAGTATTGTTCGATAGCGGCCAAAGAGATTCTTGCCGTGGAGCGACCTGAGTGAGCTACGAAGGGTATTACCAATTCATCTGCAAGAACGGCCACCTATCCACGCATGATGTGTATGCAATGGAACCTGAGAGCTTTAAGTGTGAAGCCACGGGGTGCGGCGCGGCCCTAGCGTGGTGGAACCAAGTGAACCTGACCAATGGCTCATTCGAGACCGTCCGAGGGAAAGAGGTACGTATTGACGGGTATATTGAGCTAACCCCAATCAGCGAAACAGCTTGTAGCAAATGCCACAGTATTTTGGACAGGCGGTACGC
>JBEBIF010000561.1:0-1982 GCA_040080515.1 Chitinophagaceae bacterium
AAGAAGAACGGGGGATGTAGTATCTGTTTATGCTAATAATGATCTTGCAAAAAAAATGCTTGGGTGGGAACCAAAATTTTCACTGGAAGATATCATGAGCACTGCCTGGAAATGGGAGCTAAGGCTGAAAGCAGATGAAACAGTATTTACAAGCCAATCCGGAGAGCTGAACTAGGGCTAAAAGATTAAAGGAGAGAAAAGACAAGAAGTCAGTACGGTATTTTTCCTCTTTTTCTCATTTCCTCTTTTCTCCTCTTAGCTTATTGTATTATTTCTCTTTTTCTCTTTTCTCCTCTTAGCTTACATTTGCCCCACTTAATTAAATACACAGTATGTCTTTAAAAGAAATTCAATCAACAGGAAATAAGGACACCCGCAGCGGGTTTGGAGATGGCATTGTAGAAGCCGCCCGTAAAAATTCAAACATAGTAGCCCTTACAGCCGATCTCGCCGGTTCATTAAAACTGAACCAGTTCATGAAAGAATTTCCAGAACGCTTCATACAAGTAGGGATTGCTGAAGCCAACATGATGGGCATTGCGGCCGGACTTACCATCGGAGGTAAAATTCCTTTTACAACCACTTTTGCCAACTTCTCTACCGGCAGGGTGTATGATCAAATCCGCCAGTCTATCGCCTACAGTGGAAAGAATGTAAAGATATGCGCTTCACATGCCGGCCTCACCCTTGGTGAAGACGGCGCCACCCACCAGATACTGGAAGATATCGGGTTAATGAAAATGCTGCCGGGTATGACGGTGATCGTTCCCTGTGATTATGCACAAACGAAAGCGGCTACTGAAGCTATTGCAGTATATGAAGGACCTGTGTATCTGCGTTTTGGCAGACCTGTTTGGCCCATCTTTACTTCCGACCGGCCTTTTGAGATCGGGAAAGCACAGCAATTCTCCGAAGGAACAGATATTTCCATATTTGCCTGCGGTCATTTAGTGTGGAATGCCATACAAGCCGGGGCTATTCTGCAGGAAAAAGGTATCAGTGTGGAAGTAATAAACATTCATACCATTAAACCATTAGATGAAGAAGCGGTATTGAGGTCGCTTCGTAAAACCAAATGTGCCGTAACAGCCGAGGAACACAATATTATCGGGGGGTTGGGAGATGCTATTGCACAATGCGCCTCCAGGAATTTTCCGGTTCCCATTGAATATGTAGGTACCAAAGATACATTTGGAGAAAGCGGAACACCGGCACAATTATTAAAGAAATACGGACTGGATATACCGGATATTGTGGCAGCAGCAGAGAAAGTGATGAAAAGAAAGTAGTACTTTTATGCTGAGCACTGCCATCAGAAAGAAACTTTGCAAATGAGATATATTATCCTGCTTTTTATCCTGGTTTCTTTTTATTCAAGTTGTACCATTGACCGTAAAATATATTCTCCCACCCAGGTAAACAGCCCTTCTTTACAGAAAAAGAATGATTATTCGGCCTCTCTGACTTATAGCACACCCTCCGGATTTGATGGTAATGCAGGCTATGCTATTACAAAAAACCTGGCACTGATCGGTGGGGCTTATACCTACAAAAACAAGGATGAGGAAATAGACATAACCCTGCTTTCAATCGGGTGGGACAGTGCCTCCATAACATATAAGCACAGCGGATTTCATATCGGGGCTGGTACATTTTTCCCCTTGTCAAAAAACAGTTCAACAAGTTTTCTTTCATTCTTTGGCGGGCTTACAAAAGGAAATTTTGAGATGCGGGAAAAATTCTACGATGACGTTACTCCTCCCACCGGCAACCCCAATTTATATTTTTATAAAAGCGAAATAAGCAGGTGGTTTCTGCAGAGCAGTATCAATCTTTATTTTGAAAACATTTACCAGTCTTTCACCACCAGATTCAATTATGTAGGGTATGATAATGTGACAACCAATTATCCGGCGGAGCAACAACAGTATTCCAGTTTGCCACCCTACGAATATCCCAAATGGTCTTCCCTGTCTCTTATA
>JBEBIF010000562.1:0-1972 GCA_040080515.1 Chitinophagaceae bacterium
TTCAATCCGCCGGGAGTACCGCTGGGGGTAAAGTTCATCCTGGTACCGGTAGAGTTTTTGAGTGTGTTCATTAAGCCCTTCGCCCTGATCATCCGTCTTTTTGCCAATATGGTGGCGGGCCACATTATCATTATTTGTTTGATCTCATTGATATTCATTTTCGGACAACTGAATCCGATTGCCGGCTGGGGAGCTTCTCCGCTGTCGATCGGGTTTACTGTGTTCATATACCTGATCGAAGTGCTGGTAGCTTTTTTACAAGCCTTCATCTTTACGATGCTCACAGCAGTATTCATCGGCCAGGCATTTGAAGGAGAGCATCATGACGGGCATGACCATGAAGATGCTGTCGTGATCTGACGAGGTATTTGAAATTAGATTTTAAAGGAGACTCGAAATTATTGGGTCTTCGAAAGTCTCCCTTTTAGGGGAGATTTAGAGGGGTGTATTTTTTAACTATCATTAATAAAAACAAACATGGATTTACTGAATGTAATTCTGTTGGAAGCTACCGCAAACGCAGGTGGTGCAATTGGTGCAGGTCTTGCTGCTATCGGTGCCGGTATCGGTATCGGTCAGATCGGTAAAGGCGCTGTAGAAGCAATTGCCCGTCAGCCAGAGGCGTCTAACGACATCCGTGCAAACATGATCTTGACAGCTGCCCTTGTAGAAGGAGCGGCCCTGTTTGCCATTATCGTTGGCTTCCTTGCAATGGTATTGTAATACCGTTGCCACAAAAAATTACTGCATCCAATGCACAGGGCGGAGGATGCAGTATTTTAAACAAATCTCAAATAGCAAATCACAAATTCCAAACAGTGTTGAATGGAATTTGGAATTTATAACCTGGAATTTTTTTGATTTATGGAACTGCTTCTCCCGAAACTTGGATTACTTATCTGGACGCTCCTGGCGTTCCTGATCGTTTTCTTCCTGTTGAAGAAAATGGCCTGGCCTGCTATCATCAAAGGGCTGCGTGACCGTGAGAACACTATTACCGATTCTCTCGCCACTGCACAGAAAGTAAAAGAAGAAATGGCACTGATGAAAAGTGAAAATGAAACCTTGCTGGCAAAAGCCCGTGAAGAAAGGGCCCTGATGCTGAAAGAAGCCAGGGAAACAAAAGAAAAGATCATCAGCGAAGCAAAAGAACAGGCAAAAGCCGAAGCAAGTAAAGTGGCAACGGAAGCACAAGCCGCCATCAATGCACAAAAAATGGCTGCGCTGACGGAAGTAAAGAACCAGGTAGGTAAACTGGTGATAGAAGTAAGTGAGAAAGTGCTGAGAAAAGAATTAGCCAACAAAGAAGCGCAGGAAGCTCATATTAAAGGACTGGTAGACGGAGTAAAACTAAACTAATGTGTAAATGTGGTGAATGTGAAAATGTGGAAATAAAGGATAGCCGCTGTAAGGATTAATTTTCACATCTCCACATTTTCAAATTTTCAAATTTAATAAATGCCCAACCCACGTTTAGCAACACGATACGCCAAAGCACTGATTGACCTTGCAATAGAAAAGGGCCAATTGGAAACTGTATTTGCAGATATGAGCTGGTTGCATTCTGCTTGCAAAAGCAACCGTGATTTTGTAAATGTGCTGCGCAGCCCGATCATTAAAGCAGACATAAAGAAAAAGATCATTGAAGCGGTGACCAATAGACGAATCAGTGAAATGACTGCCGGCTTCAACAGACTGATCATCACCAAGGGCCGGGAAAGCAATCTGCCGGAGATCATCCACGCATTTATCGAAGCATATAAAGAGAAAAAGAATATTCATACGATCCGGTTAACAACCGCCACCCCTGTTAATGATGCGACCAAAGCGGCCATCGTAGCCCAGGTGAAGAAGTCAGCTGGTTTTGAAAATGTAGAGCTGGAAGAAAAGCTGGATGCAGATCTGATCGGCGGGTTTGTATTGCAGGTCGGCGATAAGCTGATAGACGCCAGTATTGCGTATGACCTCAGAC
>JBEBIF010000563.1:0-1969 GCA_040080515.1 Chitinophagaceae bacterium
TCTCCGCCACCAGGTAGGCCCGTGGTTCGCCAACGGTGAATTTCTTTCTGCCAGGGATGCTATACACTTCTTTTAATGTAAGACCAGCTTCTTTCAGCATCTCTTCCATTTCATTGATAGAAAAAATGTAATCAATGGCCTGGCGGGTCTCTGTTTTTCCTTCCGGGGGGATGATGATACTTTCAATTTCAATCCGGGTGGGTTGAAAAACAATTTTGGAGCTGGTCAGGAATTTGAGATCGCCAATCCTGCTCCAGCTATTGGCAACAAAACTTTTAAACACTATCTCTGCAATAGACCAAGTGTTTATAAGCAGGTGCCCGCCGGGCTTCAATTGGGCGGTCACATTTTTCAGTAAGGTGGTAGTGTCTGCTGCATCAAAGAAATTGAGACTGTTGCCCATGCAAATGGCCAGGTCATTCATCTCCCCGCCGGTATAATGGAGGATGTTGCTTTTTATCACTTGCAGTGGAAGTTTGTCTTTTTTGGCAGCCAGTTTTATTTCTCCGATATAAGCGTCAAGATTGTCAACCGCCGTTACTTCAATTCCCTTTTTGGCAAGTGCGATCGCATGACGGCCATAACCGCACATCATATCCAATACTTTGCTTCCTTCTTTCAGATTGAAGTAAGGCACCATAAAATCAACTTCCTTAATGGTCAGTTCATCAGGAATTATGGTTTTCCATATCTCCTTATAATAACCATCAAAGTAAGTGTCGTTGATATTGGGCATTCAGATGCTTTTGAAAATTTCGTCCCGCTGATTGGCGAAGCATTTTACTGAGCTGCTATTCCAGCAGTTTATTTCTCGTTGCATACATCACCAAACCAGCAATGGTCTTCGCCCCCACTTTTTGTTTCATGTTTTGCCGTATGGTCTCTATGGTCCGGGGACTGAGGAAAACTTCCTTGGAAATCTCTTCAGTGGTCTTATCATCGGCTATCAGCTTCAGTATCTTCAGTTCTTTCTCAGAAAATTTTACGGGATTGGGATAGAACTGGCGAACGGTTTTTTTATGTTGCAGTTTCAGAAGAACGGCCTTATTCACCAGGTCATTAAAATAGAAATCATCATTCATGCAGGTAAGGATGGCCTGGTAGATCTCTTCGGGGTCGGTGGTTTTGGTAAGGTAGGCGTTGGCACCCATTTCCATCATTTTGGTGATCATTTCCTGGTCATCATACATGGTAAGGACGATGATCTTCAATGCCTCATATTCTTTCCGGATCAGGCTGATGGCATTGATACCATCCACTTCTGGCATCCGGATATCCATCAGGATCACATCGGGGAGTTTGAGTTTGAGTTTGTGTTGCAGGTCTTTTCCGTCTTCGGCTTCCCAGATTATTTTGAGGTACTCTTTGTCTTTGAGCGCCATACGAATGCCATCCCTGAATATCTTGTGGTCGTCGGCAATTGCCACTTTAATTAGCTGGGTGGACATAGATTATTGATTTGCAGTTAATTTAATGGGTATCGAGTCTTGCGTAAAAGTACGCAATTTTAATCCAGACTACCAATTTTCATTTGCTCATCTCAGGGAATAGTTAAACGAAAACTGGTAAATAGGCAGCGAATAGTCAATCTCTGGTCGCTTTACATATTTATAATACACCACTTTTATATTGACGAGATGATTAATCTCTACTCCCCAGGCTACAGACCACCCATGGTAAAACCCGTTGGTTTGGATTGCTGGTAAAATCTCTTTCAATTGTTTTTCCCCGGTCTTACAAAGGATATACCGGCCCGCCAACCAGAAAATACCAACATTGGCAGCATTATTTCTTTCCCAGGCACCAGTTTGAAAATACAACCCCGCCGTGCTAAAGCTGTTCAAAAAATTGATTGGTTTGCCTGTAGTAACATCTGCCGCAGGACCTGCTTTATATCCAGTGAGTATCCGGATACCGCCATGATATAAAATGCCGGCACGGGTAAGTTTAGTTTCGCCCCGTACAAAGA
>JBEBIF010000564.1:0-1962 GCA_040080515.1 Chitinophagaceae bacterium
ATAAGATGTAAGCAGGAATGATAACTTCATGAATCTGTTCTTTTGTATAAAAATACAATTCACTTTCAATATGACAGTATCATAAATTTGAAACTACTCCCGCATCATCATTTCCCCTCCCTTTCCAACCCAGCCGTAAACACCTGCAACTTCTTCAGCTTATCCGCCGGAAGGTTTTTGACCCGCTCTGTTGGACTTTGGTCCACTGATCTCCGCTTCAACTGGTGCAGGGATGATCAGCAGCAACTGGGAAACATTACCCTTTTATAAAGACACTTCGCAAATGCTCAGTAGCGAACGAAATTCCCGAAAAATACATCGGGATGCTGCATAATGCTGAATAGAATTACAGGATGATGAAGAGTGCGACCCGCCCCGGCGGGTAAACTGCAACGAAAGATGATAGTAGCAATGCAGCTGGCTAAATACTGTTTTTACCGAATTAAAAATTAAAACCCTATCTTCGCACCCTACTCCACATAACTGACACGGCAAGTTGTAAGCCGGTGGTAGTCTCCCTCCTCTCCGCCGTTGGCGGATTCGGCGGGTAAATAGAAATTACTTTCGCTGATTCAGAACCTACAACATCTTAGCCAGCTCCATCCGCAGATCATCTGCGATTTAAACATAAAAACCTTTATGGCTTTTAGAAAATTAGAAATTATTGAACCTATCCTCAGGGCCGTAGCCGCTGAAGGATACACCATTCCCACACCCATTCAGCAACAGGCTATCCCCCTGGTGCTGCAACGAAAAGACCTGCTGGGCTGTGCCCAAACAGGCACCGGCAAAACTGCCGCTTTCGCCATTCCTATCCTGCAGTTGCTGCATGAACAAAAACCAATGGCGCCCGGTATCAAAGTATTGATATTAACACCTACCCGGGAACTGGCCATACAAATAGATGAAAGCTTTGCAGCCTATGGCAAACATACCGGTATCCGTCACACAGTGATCTTTGGCGGCGTATCACAGCTGCATCAAACAAATGCCTTGAAAAGAGGTGTGGATGTATTAGTAGCCACACCCGGTCGTTTGCTCGACCTGATGACGCAGGGTTATATCCGTCTCGACAAGCTGCAGATATTTGTATTGGATGAGGCAGACCGTATGCTCGATATGGGCTTTATCCATGATGTTAAAAAGATCATTGCCAAGCTGCCACCTAAAAGGCAAACCTTGTTCTTTTCGGCCACCATGCCACCGGAAATTCAAAAGCTGGCCGATGTATTATTAACGCATCCGGCAAAAGTAGAAGTAACACCGCCTTCCTCCACCGTAGATAAGATAGAGCAAAGCCTTTATTTTATTGGTAAACAGGAGAAGCCGGAACTGTTGCTTCATTTATTAAAGGATAGTGCTATTGTTACAGCGCTGGTCTTTACCCGTACCAAGCATGGTGCAGACAAAGTGGTGAAGATCTTACAACGCTTTAATATACGGGCCGCCGCCATTCATGGCAACAAATCACAGAATGCCAGGCAGGCTGCACTCACTGATTTTAAGAATGGTACCCTCCGGGTATTAGTAGCAACAGATATTGCAGCAAGGGGTATTGATATTGATGAACTGACCCATGTCATCAATTTTGAATTGCCCAATGTTCCCGAAACCTATGTACACCGTATTGGCCGTACTGGAAGAGCGGGAAAAACAGGCATTGCCGTTTCTTTTTGCAGCGCTGATGAAAGAACAGAATTAAAGGATATACAAAAACTGATCGGTAAAACGATCCCGGTAATTGCAGAACACCCGTTCCTGATGAATGCAATGGTGACAGTACCTGCACCTGCAGTGCAACAGCATTCACAAAGAAGAACAGGAGGAGGACAACAATCATCTTTCGGGCAGCGAAGAAGTTTTCACTCTCAGAATAACCAGGGTGGAAGTAATGCACGAAAAGGATACGGTACACAACGATCAAGATAACCAGCAACAAGATACCCGTTAAAAAAAGAATGC
>JBEBIF010000565.1:0-1959 GCA_040080515.1 Chitinophagaceae bacterium
ATTTAGTTTCTCTGCTTCGCTGAGACAGCGGTCTAATAATGTCTTACTGATGCCCTGGCCCCGGTAGGCGGGATCAACGAACATTTTCACCAACTCATCTTCATCCTCATTTTCCTTCCACAACCCTGCTGTTCCAATTACCTTTTCTCCATCCATTGCGAGGAAGATGCAACCGCCTCTTGCTATCACGGTGCCCTTCGGATCATTTAGTATCTCCAGGTCGTGAGGTTCGGTAAGGTTATACTTGTCCAGCCATTCAAGATTCAGCCTTTTAAAATCAGGCTGGTACTTGTCTTCGTAGTTTATTATTTCAATCATGCTTTATCGTTCAGGTATGTTTCCAGTTCTTCCATCATCAGTTTGCTGCCCACAAAAAAGGGGGACCGCTGGTGCAATTCTGTTGGTTTGATGTCAAGTATCCGCTGTTTGCCATTGGTCGCTTTTCCACCAGCCACTTCCACAATAAAAGCAAAGGGATTGCATTCGTACAACAGCCGGAGCTTGCCACCAGGCTTGCTGGTAGTGCCCGGATAGGTAAAGATGCCTCCTTTGATAAGATTGCGGTGCACATCGGCCACCATGCTGCCTATATAACGCTGCGTATATGGGCCACCATTTGTTTTATCTTTTTTCTGACAGGCAGTGATATATTTCTTTACGCCCTCTTCATACTCAAAAAAGTTGCCGTGGTTCACGGAATAGATCCGTCCCGTTGGCGGGCATTTGATATCCGGGTGGCTGAGTGTCCATTCGCCAATAGACGGATCAAGAGTGAACCCATTTACACCCCGCCGGGTGGCATACACTAACATGGTGGAGGATCCGTAGATCATATATCCTGCGGCCACCTGCTGGTTGCCGGGTTGTAAGAAATCTTCCAGCGTTACTGCTTCCCCTATCGGCGTCACCCGTTTGTACACGCAGAAGATGGTGCCGATGGAAACATTCACATCAATATTAGCACTGCCATCTAATGGATCATACAGGCACACATATTTTGATTTGCGGCTGATCTCATCATCAAAAGCTACAAAATCATCAAGCTCCTCGCTGGCAATGCCGGCACAACTGATACCATGCCGCAGTACCCCGGTAAACTGGTCGTTGGCATACACATCCAGTTTCTTTACTTCCTCGCCCTGCACATTAATGGTTCCGGCATCCCCCAATATATCTACCAGACCGGCCTTATTTACTTCCACATTTACCCGTTTGGCTGCCAGGCCAATATCCCGCAACAGCCGGGACAGTTCTCCGGTGGCATTGGGAACATCTCTTAACTGCTGGATGGTAAATTCGTCGAGGGTTGAGATCTTTCTGTTAACGGCCATATAGCAAGGTTTGGGTCAGGACAAAAGTAAGGTAATACAGGAAAGTTCACCCGTTCTGCAGTTTTATAGTTTTAAGTTGGGCCGATTATTCCGATTTTTGCAAACTCAAAACTTCAGAACTTAAAACTTACAAACCTTTCATGAAAGTCTTCAAATTCGGCGGCGCCTCGGTCAATACGGTGGAACGGATACAGAATGTGGCCCATATCATGAGACATTGGGAAAAAGAAAAGATCGTGGTGATTATTTCTGCCATGGGCAAAACCACCAACGCACTGGAGAAAGTGGTGGATGCTTTTTTTGCCGGAAAAAAAGAAGAGGCGCTGGCCTTGTTTGAACTGGTAAAACAGCAACACCTTTCCACTGCCAAATACCTGCTCGTTACTAATTATCTTTCCTGCGAAGCACAATTAAGAGATTTTTTTACGGAAGCCGAATGGCTGCTGCATGATAAACCGGTGCGGGACTATGATTATTACTACGACCAGGTGGTGTCCATCGGCGAACTTCTTTCCACAGCTATTGTAAGCGCTTATCTCAACGAAGCCGGTATCAGTAATCACTGGATGGATGTCAGAGATGTTTTCAGAACGGATGATGATTTCAGGGATGCGAATATTGACTGGGC
>JBEBIF010000566.1:0-1947 GCA_040080515.1 Chitinophagaceae bacterium
ATTAATAATTGCCCACTGCAGCGTTGCCGAAGCAAAATTGCTGGCTGAAGCAGGGCTGAAAAAAAATATTCCTGTCATCAATGCCAATCTTCCCAATGATGGCGGAATAACCGGCAACCCTTTCTTTGTAATGCTCAACCCCACCTTGCGAACCCAGTGCGAAAGCATCTATAAACATATTCAGAAATACTACCCCCTCAATCCTATCGTTATTTTCCGGAAAAAAGGGCAACTGGAAGACCGCATTAAAACTTACTTTGATGAGTTTACCAAAAACACAATGGCGTTGCCGCTTAAATTTAAGTATGTAGAGCTGACAGACAGCTTTACACTGGCACAATTAAAAGTGCATTTGGATACGATCAACCAGACCTTATGTATAGCAGGAAGCCTGGATGAGAACTTTGGCGCCAAACTGGTACAGCAACTGGCCTTTCTCAAAAAACAAAATTACTCCTCCATTATTATGGGCATGCCCACCTGGGATGGCATTAATTTTACCAAGCCCGAGTTTAAAGGAATAGAGATCATATACAGCAATCCTTTTTATAACAGTAAAGTGGATAAAACCAGTCAAAGCGTTACCAACCATTTTAGTAAAAAAATGTTTTCCCGGCCATCAGATATGGTATTCAGAGGGTATGAGGTCACGTTCCGCTTTGCCCGTCTTTTGAAACAGTTTGGTAAAGACATTTCCTCCAATCTTGCGAACAAGCAAACAAAAGTGTTTACCGATTTTGATATCCAGCCGGTTCTGAATAAGCAGAACATGACACTGGATTATTTTGAAAACAAAAAGATCTATTTCCTGAAATGGGAAGAAGGCGTTTTAAAATCGGTTCTCTGATCTTTTCCAGCCCGAAAAAAGTTATTGAAACATTGGTTCTGTAACTTCATTCTTTATTCAGCACCGTGGATCTACAGCACTCGAAGGGATATCACTTCATCACCCAATGGCTTGCCTCCAAAGGCCATAGCCCGTTTGCAGTCCAGGAAGAAGCATGGCAACACATCATCAACAAAGAGAGTGGGCTGGTAAATGCACCCACTGGATGTGGTAAGACCTTCTCTGTTTTTTTAGGCACTCTCATCCAATTTATCGATCAGCACCCGGATGACTTTATGCAAAGAAAGCATAACGGGTTGCGTTTATTATGGATAAGCCCGTTGCGGGCATTAGCAAAAGATATTGGCAGGGCCATGGAGCAGGTGCTGCAGGAAACCGGCCTGCAATGGAAAGTAGGTATCCGAAATGGAGATACCGATACGGCAGAAAGGGTACGACAAAAAAAACAGATGCCGGAAGTATTGATCATTACCCCGGAAAGTTTGCATTTGCTGCTGGCGCAAAAAGGATATGTCAATTATTTCACCACACTGCAACTAATAGCGGTGGATGAATGGCATGAACTGCTCGGTTCTAAAAGAGGCGTACAGGTGGAACTGGCAATTTCGAGGATCGTGAACGCACAACAGGCAATGGTCAATACGAAGCCATCCGTTTGGGGAATATCAGCAACGATAGGCAACCTGGAAGAAGCAAAAGAAGTGATACTATCCTCTTTGCATACCACGGGTATTATTGTAAAAGCCAATCTCCGGAAACAAATTGAAGTAGAATCCATCTTTCCGGATGAGATAGAAAAATATCCCTGGGCAGGACATTTGGGCATCCGGCTGGCCGAAAAAGTAATTCCGATCATTCAGCAAAGCGGGACCACACTGGTATTCATCAACACAAGAGGAATGAGTGAGACCTGGTATCAAACGTTGTTGAATGTATGTCCCGACCTGGCAGGTTCTATCGCATTGCATCACGGTTCAATAGATATGGAACTGAGGACCTGGATAGAAGACAACCTGCACACCGGCAACCTGAAAGCTGTAGTGTGTACAGCGAGTCTTGACCTGGGTGTGGATTTTCGCCCCGTGGAAACCGTTATACAG
>JBEBIF010000567.1:0-1927 GCA_040080515.1 Chitinophagaceae bacterium
ATAGCAGAAGCCACTATATTTTTTACAGGCGAAAATCAATGGAGAAAACTGGATCAATGGCCGCCTGCCGGTAATGGAAGAGATATTTATTTAGAAGCTAATGGGGTCCTGTCCTGGAACCGCCCGGGTAAGCAAAACAACTTTACTGAATACATCAGCGATCCGGCTCATCCTGTTTCATACACAGAAGATGTGCATTTCAGACGTACCAGTGAATACATGACCGATGATCAGCGCTTTGCTTCCAGAAGGCCGGATGTGCTGACCTTTGAGACCGATCCGCTGGAAGAAGATCTGACACTGGCCGGCCCGGTTATAGCCAACCTGAAAGTAAGCATTACAGGAACCGATGCTGATTTTGTGGTAAAAGTGATTGATGTATTCCCCGATGATTTTAGATATCCAGGCACTGTCCAGCAAGCAGGCCGTTCGGGGGCTGCTGCTTATCCCATGGATGGCTACCAGATGCTGGTACGGGGAGAGATCATGCGGGGCAAATTCAGAAATAGTTTCGAGACGCCTGCTCCTTTCAAGGCTGGTAAAATAGAGACCGTAAAATTTGAATTACCGGATATTGCCCATACTTTTAAAAAGGGACACCGGCTGATGATACAGGTACAAAGCAGTTGGTTTCCATTGGCAGACAGGAACCCGCAAAAATTCATGAACATCTATGAAGCCACAGAGAATGACTTTCAAAAAGCCACCATCCGTATTTATCATGATGCCACCAATCCAAGCACCATATATTTGCCAATTATCCGGTAGTAAATAAATTTTTTCGTTATGCGATCAACGATCTGCTTTTTCTTTTTTCTCTCAACACTGATCACTTCAGCCCAACAGGCTTCCATCATTCCGCAACCCGTAAACCTGAAAAGGATAGATGAGAACAAAACATTCTCCATTTCCTCCTCCACGGTGATTGTGCTGGAAGGAAGCAACCTGGAAAAATCCGCCGCTTATTTAAATGCTTACCTGAAAAAGTATTACCGCTTCTCATTGAAAGTGGTTAAAACATCCAGGTCTCTAAATTCCATTCGCCTGAATTATGAACGGATGGACAGAACATTGCCCGGCGCCTACATGCTGCGGATAGATGATAAGGGTGTTTATTTGGCCGGCGATAACGAAACAGGCGTTTTCACCGGTATTCAAACACTGATCCAGTTGCTATCAATACCCGATACTAAACTTGCCAAACCTACAGTCAGCCTGCCATTTCTATACGTGGATGATGAGCCCCGCTTTGCCTATCGCGGTATGCACCTGGATGTATGTCGTCATTTCTTCCCCGTTTCTTTTATCAAACAATACATAGATTACCTGGCCTTGCATAAGTTCAATAAATTTCACTGGCACCTGACGGATGACCAGGGCTGGCGCATCGAAATAAAAAAATATCCAAAGTTGACACAAGTGGGAGCCTGGAGAGATGGCACCATCATTGGCCGCTATCCCGGCACCGGCAATGACAATGAAAAATATGGCGGTTTCTACACACAGGCTGAAATAAAAGAAGTGGTGAAATATGCAGCCGACCGCTACATTGACGTAATACCAGAAATTGAAATGCCCGGTCACTCCTCTGCAGCCATAGCTTCCTATCCCCAGCTGAGTTGTTTTCCGGAAATACCCACCTACGAATATTTTCCAAAGGAATGTGCCTGGAATGGTGAGAAGACCGGGAAACAGGTGCAACAAACATGGGGCGTATTTGATGATGTTTTTTGTGCGGGTAACGACAGCACTTTTCTCTTCCTGCAAAATGTGCTGGATGAAGTGCTGGCTTTATTTCCTTCAAAATATATCCATGTAGGTGGCGATGAATGCCCGAAAGAAAACTGGAAGAAATGTGTGAAGTGCCAGCAACGTATGACCGCAGAACATTTAACAGATGAACACCAGTTGCAGAGCTATTTTATAC
>JBEBIF010000568.1:0-1939 GCA_040080515.1 Chitinophagaceae bacterium
GTATTCCTGGTGCTGTGGTAGATAGGCCAAACTCTATGCCATTTCCTGAAATCTGTCTAATTAGAGTCTGTTTATAAACTCTATCGCCTTATACTACAATAGGTTACATCGTTTTACGATGAAAATCAAAATAAGGCAAGAAGGACAGACATGAAGAAAATACTGAATGACTTGAAGCTGAGATTTGAAAATCCGAACTGGGCATTAGACCCGGAGTTGGCATTGATAGACACAGTGTTAGAGCAACACCCGGAGCTGTTCGAGCTAGTCAAGGGAGACATAATAGGCATAGGGAAAGACAGCGAGATAGGACGGCAGGACAGTCCGACAGCAGAGCAGATAGTACGCGCGGCCCTTTACAAAGAGATAAAGAAACTGGACTATCGTGAACTTGAGTATGCGCAGCATGACTCCAAAGTATGCGGCGCATTCATTAAGCTTGATGGGCGGAAGCCGTTTTCATTTGAGTTATTCCACAAATATATATCGCAGATAAAGGGCGAGTCACTGAAGGGATTCATGGTCGGGATAAACAGGATAATGATGCAGGAAGCTAAAGTAGAAGATGGCAAGAGTTTGAGGACCGACAGCACAGTAGTGGAAACGGACATACATTATCCGACGAATAACGAACTGATGTGGGATTGCATAAAGACGAGCCATCGGCTTATAAAGAAATTAGAAGAAAGCGGATGTTTGAAGAAAGTGCGGAACTACCAGAAGCAGGCGAAGAAGAACCGGTTTCAGATAAACAATACCAAGAAAGGGGAGAAGAAGAAAGAGCTTTTTGAAAAGCAGTTGAAGCTTTTAAGAACGAGTATCAATCAGGCAGAGAGTGCGGTAGTAGAGGCAAGTGTGAGGGGAGGCATAACAGACTGGGCAATTGCACATGAATTGAAGAAATTATTGCCGAAGATGGAAAAGGTTTATGACATAACCCGCCGTCATGAAATGCTTGGAGAGAGCGTACCCAACAAAGAGAAGATATTTTCGATATATGAAGATCATACCGACATAATTGTGAAGGGGAAACGGGAAGCGGAATTCGGGCATAAAGTGAACCTGACGACCGGCAGGAGCAATATAATTCTTGATGTAGAAATAGTGGATGGCAATCCCGGCGATTCACAGTTATACGAAGGGGTGCTGGAGAGGATAAAGCGCGACTATGATGTAACGCCGCGGGATGTAGTAACCGACGGTGGATATGCGTCATTAAAGAACCAGGAGAAAGCGAAAGAAAGAGGAGTGGTTAATATCGTATTCAATAAGATAGTAGGAACCCTGAAGAACCTCGTAACGAGCGGGAACATGGAGAGTCGTCTTAAGAAATGGAGGAGTGGGATCGAGGCGGTGATTTCAAATGTAAAAAGGGGATTTAAGTTATTCCGTTGCGAGTGGAAGGGCAGGGAACATTTTGACGCAAAGGTATTATGGAGCGTAATAGCATACAACATACGGGTAATGACGGGCCTCTTGATTGCAAAGCTGACGCTACAGCCTCAGTAGAGCAAGCAAAGATAGGGGAAAAATGGAGCATGATGGGAGAGGTGCGTCCAAAACAAGCGATTTGCCTGGGGAAATAGTGTTTATAAATTTTTGAGTAACTGGGAACAGCAGAAAACTGGAAAATATCTGTCGGACTGCTGTCTCTGTTGTAAAAATCGTGAGTTTATAAACAGACTCTACTTAGCAAATCATAAATACTGTCTATAAGGGCGTTAAGTGTTTCACCATTCCCATTCCTGATATCAAGTGAGAGATGATACAGAAAAATAGCCGGAATCAAAGAATCGTCCAACTGTCTTTCGCTGCTCACATAGATTTTTTGGTGGTTTTTTCCAGATGTTGTTTTTACTTCTAATGCCCAACGGCCAAATTGGAAATCCTGAATAGCTTTGCTAGGACCTGTCCATGCTTTCAAACACTGGATATAATC
>JBEBIF010000569.1:0-1938 GCA_040080515.1 Chitinophagaceae bacterium
GCCTATCCTTTATCTTCCCGAGTCCCTTTGCTGATTCCTGACGAACATATAAATAATCGTCATCCTTTAGGACAGTGATCAGCGGTTGTACTGCACGAGTATCCTTTATTTCACCAAGTGCCCATGCTGCTTGTCCTCTTACATATGAGTCTGTATCATTTAGGGCATTAATCAACGGGGTTATTACACGAGCATCTTTTAACTTGCCCAGTGCTATTACTGTTTGTGCACGAGTATGCCTATTTTTACTTTGCAATTTTTTAGTAGAGTAGAAAAAGAGAGACCCAGGCAGTAAAAAGCCCTCCATTTTATGGTAATAATAGTTTTGGAGAACTAAACCATAAAAGAAGGAGGGCCATATGGGAATTACCCCACGGGATAAGGGTATAACAATCGGATTCGATTGTCAATTTGACGTACGTTTAAAGGACAGTACTATTTTCTCGATACTTACTGTCTTTGCCGAGCTTTTGCCGCAGTTGTTGGCGGATTTTTTTCAGAAAGTGCTTATCGGTTTTGGCGAACATGCGATGACACTCAAGAAAAAGCCTTTTGCATGCGGGTGCTGCGGCAACGATGAAGATTTCACGTGGAAGACGAGACATGGGAAGGAGACGAAGATTCACGCATTTTACCGATGGGTGGAATTACGGCAGTTACAGGTGCTTTGTAAGCGATGCGGGAGCAAGTTGTATATAACCCGGAAGCTGCTTGGGATGGAGCCGAAGAAAAGGATAGCCGCCGAAGTCTACCGCAAGCTGGGGCTTTTGGGCTCCCTGACGACCTACCGGGTGGCGGAGAAGATAGGCGGCATGTTCGGGTGGGCCGTGGATAAGATGACGATCTGGAGCGCGGTTCAGAAGACGGCATCTGAAATAGATTTCAAGCTGGACGCCAAAGAACTTTCCTGTGGAGAAGCGGACGGAACAGGTATCGGCATTAAGGGGATAGCAAAACGCGGTAAGGAACTGAAGGTATTTGTGCAGTATAAGAAGGGCGGCGGGGTAAGGATTGCAGGCCTTGACATTGGGAATTACAATGGCTCATGGGATAAGCTTTTCAGAAATAGCATTGAAGTGTTTAAGAAATTGCGCCGCCGGTTTCTGCTGATCACAGATGGCGACACCTCTATTGTGGATGGCTTGAAAGATAAGGTGAAGATAATCGTCCAGCGGTGTCTGTGGCATATTCCTTATCAGGCAAAGTATGTATTGTGGCAGGACACTGTAAAGCATAAGAGCGTTGAATGGTTGTATGTTATATCGGAGCTTATGGAAATATGTGCTATACGTCCACTTGTTGACTGTAAGCAGACGATTGAGAAAATGATCGAATCCAAGAGGAAACGATTGGAGGCGGTAATAGTGCATTGCCGGGGAAAAGGATATAAGCATACCGCATCATATCTTGAGAATGCCCGGCCCGACATGTTTACGGCGATTGAAAAAAGACTGAATGGCAAAACGACGAGTAAGGTAGAACGGGTTATGCGGACGGTGAATATGCGAGCAAATGTGAGCAAGTGGAGTGAGGCCGGCGCTCTCAACGTCACCAAGGTTCGACTGGCCTATTACTATAACGGCTTTGATGCATGAACAAAACGGAAAAGATACTCGAATGAGAATGCTGGGTGGTAATCCGGCAGTTATTTCCGACTTATTTACGACCCTCAAGACGCGCACTTTTCGGGTCAAAATAAGTCGGAATAACTGCGGTGGGCGGTTATTGAAAGCGAGTTTCAAAAAGGGAGCGTTGTCTCCCCTTTTTCCAAAGGCTTAAATATGCAACTATGTCTGATGCAAATTACAATGAAATGGCGGGCTTTTGTCAGGTCTCCACTTGACAACGCTACTAAAATTTTGCATACCCGATTATGATATTTTGGGATTCATCCTAAAACAGACAACATTTTTTCAGTGCCCAAAAAGAGGCTTTATG
>JBEBIF010000570.1:0-1933 GCA_040080515.1 Chitinophagaceae bacterium
GATTGACACAGTACAGATGGCTCGTTACATTCCAGAACCCCACCAATTGTCCAGATGCGTTTAGTAACGTGACTCTTCCTGCCTTAGCGGTGCCTCGGCAGGCGTAACTGTCATTGAGCTATCAACATTCTCAATATGATGAATCAACACAATGTGTTGAAATGAATTATCTGAAAGAGCAAAATATTTTCCGGCTGAATTATTATCAAATTTGATACCAACTGACCTGGAATGTGGATTAATTTTTGAAAAAGATACAGAAGGCTGCCCGGCCACCTTTTCCTTAAGGCGTATAGTTGGAAATGTATAAGAGTAAACCATAAGACAAAGTTTTGGGCTGCGTTTCGGATATAAATGTATGGCGGCGCACAATACCATACAATAGTAAAATAGTGCAGTAAAAACCAGTACGTATTTTCCTATTTTACAGGGCTCCCGCTGGCTATTTACGGCGTAACAAACGAAACCAACCGATACCTTTGCCACTCCATGACCATCGCTGTTAATACCCGTTTGCTGTTTACCGGTCACCCGGAAGGGTACGGCTGTTTTATACAGGAAGTTTTCAGACGAATTACACAACAACATCCTGAACACACGTTCATTTTTCTTTCTGATAAGGCGGAAAAAGAGCAATTTGATTTTGGAAGCAATTGCAAGTCCATAATCATCCGTCAGGCAGGCAAGCACTCATTATTCCGCAAGCTTTGGTATGATATAAAGATACCGGCGTTATTAAAAAAGCATACTGCGGATGTGTTTGTTTGCTGCGATGGATACTGCTCCCTCACCGCTAAAGTGCCGCAATGCCTCCTGGCCCATAGCCCGGTGTTCTTTACAGGATCACAATTGCGGTATTATAAAAAACATATTGTTGATCATTTAACTAAAGCGCTGTCAATAGCTACTGTTTCCTCCTGTTTAAAACAGGAAATTGAAGCACAGTATGACATAAGTCCGGATAAAATGTCCGTGGTGCACCCTGCCACAAATAAACTATTTGTTCCGCTGAATGCCGAAGAACGGCAGCGGGTAAAAGATACTTATACCGGCGGGATGGAATATTTTGTGTACACAGGGGCTATTCATCCACAAAAAAATTTGATGCTCCTGCTAAAAGCTTTTTCTGTATTCAAGAAAAAACAAAAGACCGCTATGAAGCTGGTACTGGCCGGAAAGCTGGCCCCGAAGTATGATTCTTTCCGGGTGAATTTGCAATCTTATAAATACAGAACGGATGTGCTACTGACAGGCAGTCTGCCTGATAAAGAACTGGCAGCCATAACCGCCGCCGCATATGCAATGGTAATTCCATCAGCAGGTGAAGGATTTGCTGTACCGGAGCTGGAGGCCATGCAATGCAAGATACCAGTGATCTCAGCTGCAGAACCCTCTCTGCAGGAAATAGCAGGAGAAGCAGCACTGTATGCCAACCCGGAAAATTATGAGGAACTGGCTGCACAAATGATCTTATTATATAAAGATGAAGGCAAGAGAAATGAACTGATACAAAAAGGAACAGCAGTGGCACAACGGTACAGCTGGGATAAAACAGCCGGCATTATGTGGGAGTGTATATTTAAAACGAGAACCTGAGATGCAGAACCGGTGATGTACAAACTTCTTACATGGGTATGAATTGTTAACTTTGCCCACTTTCAATTTTTTATATGAATAAATCTACGATTACCATTGATGTAATGACCGATGCGAACCGGGTGCCGGATTCCATTGCCTGGAGTGCCACCGATACCGGTGCCGAAAATGCTCAAAAAGCAAAAGCGATGATGATATCCTTTTGGGATAGCGCAGAAAAAGCAGCGCTTCGTATCGACCTTTGGACAAAAGATATGATGGTGGATGAAATGGCTGATTTCTTTTATCAAACCATGATGACGATGGCAGACACCTACGGCCGGGCCACCAAATACCA
>JBEBIF010000120.1:0-8906 GCA_040080515.1 Chitinophagaceae bacterium
CCCCTTTAGGGGGACAGGGGGTATCATCTTCAACGCCGCAATCGCTGCCTCCTCCCCTTTATGTCCATGTTTGCCACCGATCCGCTCCATAGCCTGTTGCTCATTATCCACTGTCAGCACACCAAAGATGGTGGGAACAGGCAAGGAAAGATTTAATTGCAGCACACCATCGGTTACCGCTTTACACACATAATCAAAATGCGGTGTATCGCCTCTTATTACACAGGCAAATGCAATAAATGCATTTGGCTTGTTCTTTTTGCCGCTATTGTCCCAGTAATTCTTTATGGCAAAAGGGATTTCAAATGCACCGGGAACGGTGAGCACCACGATCTTTTTTACCTCCCGCTTTTCCAGTTCGGCAATACAGCCTCTTTCGAGTTGGTCAACAATGGCAGCATTCCATTCCGTTTTCACCAAAACGATACAGGCATCCTTGTTCAGAATGCCTGTGCCTGTATCTAATAGCTTACTGTTGCTTACGTCAGCCATAATTAATTGTCCGTACTGTAAACGCCCATTTGTGCCAGGTAAGTATCGGCTTCAAATGCTTGTTGAGTACCGGGATATTTATTTTTGACCTCTTTGTATAATTCGGTGGCTTCTTTGGGATCATTCAATACCCGCTGTGCCAGGTAGGCAGCCATGAACAGGCTTTCTGCTGACCCAGGCTGGTCTTTTTCAAAATGACGTCCGGCCTTTTTATAATACTCAAGAGCTTCTTTGTTCTTTCCCAGGTCGCCATACGCATCAGCCATCAGCTTATACGCTCTTGCCTGCACCGGTTTGGAACTGGAACTGAATTTTTTCAGGTAGGTAATGGCCTTCTCATTCTCGTTGAGTTTGATGTAGCAACTGCCGGCATAAAAATTCGCCAGTGCACCAGCTTTGGTGCCACTGAACTTTTGGCTTATTTTCAAAAAGCCGGAATGTTGACCGACGCCATTCAGCGCCAGGTTGATGGAATCCATACGGTAATATTCTTCCGCCTTGAAAATAGCCTCGTTTGCTTTGGCTTCTTTTGGGCTTTTGAAGAAATTCTGATACACATACCAGCCGCCGCCTACCAGGATAACCAGGAGGCTGGCGATCATGATTATTTTACTATTCCTTCCCCAGAAGTCTTTTGCTTTTGCAATGATTGCTTCACCAGCGTCCACATCTTGCACATTTTTCTTATCTGCCATATACTCTGTTTTCTTTTTACTTAGTAAGTGTTTAAAAAAATTAGTCCGTTATAAAAGGATAGTCCTGGTCCACATACACATCTTTCAGTACCTCACTGTCATCTGGCCAGGGGCTTTCTTCGGCAAACTTTACCGATTCGGCAACAATGTCATCCACCCTTTTATTGATCACATCGATCTCTGCCTGTGTGGCAAATTTATTCGTGAGGATCGTATTCAATACCATCTGGATCGGATCTTTACCTTTGTACTCATCCACCTCTTCTTTTGTTCTGTACTTCTGCGGATCGCTGATAGAGTGCCCTTTATACCGGTATGTTTTAATTTCAATTAAAGTAGGACCACCTTTTTCTCTTGCCCTTTTCACTGCCCTGCTTATTCCGTCATGCACCGCCTCGGGGCTCATTCCATCAATGGTATCAGCCGGCATTTCATAGCCGTCTGCCAGCTTATAGATGTCAATTACGTTGGAGGTACGTTCTACCGAAGTACCCATGGCGTAGTTGTTATTCTCACAAATAAAGATCACCGGCAGCTTCCACAGCATGGCCAGGTTAAAGGTTTCATGCAGCATACCTTGCCGGGCAGCACCATCTCCAAAATAGGTGAGCACCACATTGTCGGTTCCGCGGTACTGTTCTGCAAAAGCCAGTCCTGCACCGGTACCGATCTGTGCACCCACGATACCATGACCGCCAAAAAAGCCTACATCCTTACCAAAAAAATGCATACTGCCACCTTTTCCTTTGGCACAACCGGTAGCTTTTCCATACAATTCTGCCATACAGCTGTTCACCGGAACACCTTTCGCTATAGCCAGTCCATGATCACGGTAGGCTGTTATCATCAGGTCTTCCTGACGGGTGGCAGTAATACAACCCGCTGCGATGGCTTCCTGCCCGATATAGGCATGAAAGAATCCACGGATCTTACCATCCATTTTATACTTTTCTTCGGCCATCAGTTCAAACTGACGGATCAACTGCATCAATTCGTACCAATACAAGTATGTTTCTTTCGAAAATTTGGTAGCCACAGGCTGAAAATTTGATGGTTTTATATCCTGTTTTACGGGACGCAAAAATAAGGGAAAGTTGGGTAAGTTTTGGAATTCTGAGTTCTAAAGTTTCTGAACCTAACTAATTGAGATTTACACCTGTCGGACCCGGTTCGGAGCCCTTAAAACTTAAAACTTTGAACTTATCTTGCACCTGATGCTTTCCCTTCAGCACATATCCCTGCTTCAGTTCAAGAACTATCACAACCGGTCCTTTGATTTTACAGAACGGATCGTTGGCATTTGCGGCAAAAATGGTGTGGGAAAGACCAACCTGCTGGATGCCATTCATTATCTCTGCTTTACCAAAAGCTATTTTTCACGCCTGGATGGGAATAATGTGTTACACGGGGCAGCCGGTTTCCGCATCCAGGGGGACCTATCCCTGAATGGCAAACCAGAAAAAGCAGTTTGTGTCCTCCGCGAAACGGGTAAGAAAGAGTTCTCTGTGAATGAAGATCCTTATGATAAATTCTCCCAGCATATTGGCCGCTACCCCTGCGTGGTCATCGCCCCGGATGATGCCGAACTGATCACAGGTGACAGTAAAGAAAGGCGGACATTCCTGGATGCATTGTTGTGCCAACTGGATACGGAGTACCTGCAACAACTCATTACGTATAAAAAAGTGCTGGAACAACGAAATTCATTACTCAGGACCTTTGCCGAAACAGGGAACAGCAATTTTTCGTTGCTGGATGTGCTGGATGAGCAACTGGCAAAACCCGGCGATATCATTTTCAAGAAAAGAATGGAATTCCTGATCTCCTTTTTGCCTGTGGTGAAGCGTTTGTACAATGATATTTCACAACAACCCGCCGATGTTGAAGCTATGGCGGGCAAGGAAGAAGTGAATCTTTTATATGAAAGTGAATTGCTGCTGGCTTCCCTCCCTGAATTAGTAAAGCTAAACCGGGGCAAAGATTGTTTTGCACAGCGCACCACATCCGGCATCCACCGGGATGACCTGGATATTCAATTAGGCAACCAGCCCTTTAAAAATATCGCCTCACAAGGCCAGCGAAAGAGTTTACTTTTTGCGCTGAAACTGGCGGAAATGGAAATACTGAAAATGGAGAAAGGTTTCGCTCCGCTCCTGCTGCTGGATGATGTATTTGAAAAACTGGATGAAGACCGCATCAGCAACCTGCTTCACAAAGTGTGTGTGCAAAATGACGGACAGGTGTTTATTACGGATACGAATGAGGAGCGGCTTACTCAACACCTGGCGGCTTTGTCTGTCAGGTATAGTCTTATAGTGCTTTGAGATGATAGTGGATAGATGACAGATGATAGTTCTTCAATGTGTACTATTTCCCAATGCTTTATGATTACTCCGGATTGACAGAGCTATCATCTATCCATTATCATCTATCATCTGTTCAGTATCTTTGAGCTATGGGCGAATATTCACTCAGCGATGCAATGAAAAAATTCCTGGAAGGCAGCCGGATCAAAGGGGGCATACAGGCATTGCAGATAGAAGATGTGTGGGAACAGATCATGGGAAAAATGGTGGCCCGGTACACACAGAAACTCCAGATATTCGGCGATAAACTGATCATTACCACCGATGTGGCACCACTAAAAAATGAATTGATCTACCAGAAAGAAAAAATAAAGCAGCGGGTGAATGAAGCCCTCGGAAAGAATGTGATCAACGAAGTGGAGATCAAATAGTATCCCCTTTCTTCTTCCGGGCATATTTCAGAAAAAACTTCTCATACGTTTCATACGACAACATTGCAAGTGAGATAGCAAGTGTTATTGATAATCCATAGATCAATACATTAAACACAATACCCCCGGATGAACTGGTTGCCCCCATAGCACATTTTACCGCTATCACAATGGCCAATGGATGAAACATATAAATGCCATATGATATCTTACCAAGATAGCGGACCGGTGAAGTATTGATAAACCACAGCCGGATGCCCGTGACACTAACCGCAAAGATGAACATTGCAAAAAGCAAAGAATAGACCGGCTGTGTAAAATGCGAAAAAGTAGTGCCGGTAAGAAGCAGCGTCAGCACCACCAAAATACCTATCGTAATAACGGTCTTGTTTTTAAGAAACCGGATCGCTGCAATTACTACTCTCAGTTGCTGGTTTAGAAATAAATAAGCGGCCAATGCCCCTAATGCAAAACTGTACAGCCGGTAAGAAATGGCAAACCCTCTCAGGTAAAATTCGGCCCCGGAAGGATCAGGGATCAATAGCTGAATGCCTATACTTACTGCCAGTGAAGCAATAAGTATCGCAACCAGGAATGCTTTTATATACCCGGATCTTATAAAGCAAATACCGACCGGAAAAAATAAATAGAAAAATTCTTCCACTCCCAACGACCAGGCATGAGATATATACACAAAGCCTCCATACCTGATGCCGGTATAGTTTGGCAGAAAGAAAAGATAGCCTGTCATTTTCTGCCAGTAAGCTGTTGTTCCGAATTCATTGCCCCGGCCATAATCAACCCGGAAGAAATCAAGTCGCCCTATCACCACAAAAACCAGCAGCACCAGTAAGTAGTACAATGGCCATATCCGGAGTATTCTTTTTTTATAAAACCGGAAGACATTGATCTTATCATCCTGTCGTTCCTTTTTTTCTTTCAATAATAACCAGGCAATAAGAAAGCCGCTTAGTACAAAGAAGAAAGTAACCGCCAGTTGCGCTCCATCCCGGAGTAACCGGTTGACAACATAGTGCAGTCCGAATGCTTTTTTGATGGATTCCACATGACTGATCACAACGATAGTAGCGGCCAGGAAACGCAGCCCGTCAAGATTATAAAATCGTTGTTGCATATTTGGTCTCAGCAAAAAACTTACTTCATTCTTACACGGGGATCGACAGCGCCGTACAGCACATCAGCCAAAATATTGATGACAATAAAAAAGGAAGCGGCCACCAGCACAGACCCCATTACTACCGGGTAATCGAGTTTTTCCAATGCATCCACCGTTACTTTTCCTATGCCCTGCCAGCCAAAAATGTATTCAACAAAAAAGGCGCCTGCCAATAGTTCAGCAAACCAGCCGGTAATAGCAGTAATAACGGGATTCAATGCATTGCGCAGCCCATGCTTCCAGATCACCTGTCTTTTACTGAGTCCTTTTGCGTAAGCAGTGCGGATATAATCCTGGTCAAGCACATCCAGCATAGCGCTTCGTGTAAGCTGTGTTATTATGGCCATAGGCCGGATGCCCAATGTAATAGCGGGCAGTATAAGGTTTTGCATCGAGAGGCGCCGTTGCCCGGCATCATCGATAGCAAACCAGCTTCCGGCAATATGCAAACCCGTCCATTCACTAAATACAAATCCGAATAAATACACCATGATGATGCCCATGAAAAAAGAGGGCGCAGATATTCCTACTATACTTGAAAAAATAGCAGAGGTGTCCAGCCAGGTATTCTGTTTTACAGCCGCCATCACGCCAAGCGGGATGCCGATAAGTATGGCGATGAACATAGCTGCCACCGCCAGCATCAGTGTACCGGGCAGAGCCTGCATCAATATACTCCACACTTCCCGTTTACTCTGGTACGATTTGCGCAGGTAGGGAACTTTGATCCCGAATTTTGTGTTGCCTCCAATAAAAAAACCCTTCAGCTTTTTCTTTGTGATGTCTCCCTTACTATGAAAACAGATCGGAGAAACATCATTCAGGTAATACAGGAATTGTTTGAACTTGGGTATAGGTTCTCCTTTTTCATTGATCAGGTAGAGCTCTTTCCGGATATTAGCTTGTGTGGTGGAATCACCTGATTGTCCCATTACGATCCGTGATGGATCTCCAAAACCCTGGAAGAGGAAGAACACCAATATGATGACACCCAGCAACACCAGCAGGCCATATAATGTCTTTTTAATGAGGAATTGTATCATGGCTGCCGGGTAAGTGTATCAGTTGCAGGCGGGGTATCATTAATTATAATAGTTTCGGGAAGTTTTTGCAAACCACCTACATCCCCTTTCATTTTTTGAAGATTCGCCCCGCTGTATTTGCTGATCACTGTTCCTTTTTCCAGTAAATAAATGCAGGGATTGCTTCTTGCTGCCGTTTCAATGACCTTGTAATCGCATTTAAAAACAGGTATCCCGGAAAAGCGGGTGCCCTTTACTGCCGCTTCAGCTTCACCCGGCTCTGCAGTAATGATATAACAAGAAATATTTTTGCCCTTTGCTGCCGCCACAATATCTGCAAACTTATTTTTCCAGCCGGTACCTGCTGTGGTGAATTTTTCGACAAACAACAACAGAACGTACGGCTGCTCAAGTACATAACCGGCAGAGTCTGCCCCGGTCTCCCCTGTCAGCACAAATCCCTTGATCGGAGGTTCGTTATTACTGCCTTTGCGGACAACCTTATCTTTTCTTCCAACAATGGTGTATGTTTTTGTATTAAAGTCGGCCGGAAACTTGTCTGCCGTAAATTCAATTTCCTTTCCATCCTTTTTATAAACAAATGTGATGACGGTGCTGTCGGGTATCGCATTGGCCGGCATTTTCATTTTCTCAGAAATATTATTGCCTTTCTTAAACGGCAGGCAATCCACCACTGGCAAGTACGTAAGTGTGTACCATTGAAATCCGAAACTGAAGATAGTGATCCCCAGCATGGTGATCGTAGCCGCCTTGTCTGAAAATAAGGGACGGATATATTTTTGTTTCCAGAATAAGAAACCGATCAACAGGGTTAGCGCCACATCTTTTAAGAAAGATGTTTTGGAAGTGATGGGCAGACAATCACCAAAGCAGCCGCAGTTGGTGGGCTTGCCAGTGATATAGGTGTAGCCGGTAAGGAAAGTAAAGAACACGATCAGTGCTAATAACAGCCAGCTGAATAATTTGATCCGCCATCCAACCAGTAAGGCAAAGCCGGCAATGATCTCAAATGCATTCATCAGTACAGACAGCAGCAATGTTGATGAATTGAACTGGTGCAGGCCCCATATCTCAAAAAATTCCTGCATTTTATAGCTCAGGCCCAGCGGGTCATTCGCTTTTACTAAGCCAGAGAATATAAATAACACCCCTACTAATATCCTTGCGATGGTAACTGCCGCTTTCATGTTACATAAGAATTAATGCAAAGACTGCATAATTAATAATATCTAAATAATTGGCATCAATGCCTTCACTCATAATGGTCTTACCATCATTACTGAGTATCTGGCGGATGCGTTGTAGTTTCATCAATATCAGGTCCACAAAACTTTCCTGGCTCATGCTGCGCCAGGCTTCGCCATAATCATGGTTCTTATCCTGCATCAGGTTTTTAGCTACCTGAACGTTTTTGTCGAACAATACCGATACTTGGTCAATCGGCATTTCTTCAGGAGCATCCTCCGGCAATTCTAATTGTATCAATCCGATAACAGCATAGTTGATAATGCCTTTAAATTCTGCTGCAATTCCATCGGATACTTTTTGTTCTCCCTTTTCCTGGATGGTACGGATACGCTGTGCTTTGATAAAGATCTGGTCCACGATGGAAATGGTCCGCAGCACCCGCCATGCAGTGCCATAGTCACGGGCCTTTTTCACAAAAATATCTTTACAACTATTAATTACGGAATCGTATTGCTGGTTGGTGTTGGTCATATTGTATAAATAGTCAGAAAGTCCGGAAGACCGCAAGTCAGAAAGATAAATTTATCCTGGTAATTGATTAGTATGTTATGATTATTCTTTCGGACTTACCGACTTTCAGTCTTCCGGACTAACTTTATCAAAAATAACAAACAAAAGGTAATGTTTACACTGAATTGTAAAGGCCGGCTGCTGACAGCGGATAAACCCCTGGTGATGGGCATTATTAATTGTACACCTGATTCATTTTATTCCGGCAGCAGGCACCAGGATGTGGATGCTATAATAAAGGAAGCGGCCCGTATGATGAATGATGGTGCCACCATCCTGGACATCGGGGGACAAAGTACCCGGCCCGGCAGTGACAAGATACCTGCAGAAGAAGAACTGCAAAGAGTGATCCCGGCAATTGAAGCTGTAAGTAAAGCTATTCCCGAAGCATTTATTTCTGTAGATACATATTACAGCCGGGTGGCTGCTGAAGCGGTGGCTGCAGGTGCCTGCATCGTTAATGATATCAGCGCCGGTAAAATGGATGAGAACCTGATCGCAACTATAGCTTCCCTCAAAGTGCCTTATGTGCTGATGCATATGCAGGGAACGCCGCAAACCATGCAGCAGGAACCACACTATGACAATGTGACAAGAGAAGTACTTGATTTTTTAATACAGCAAACTGCTGTGTTGAAAGAAAAAGGAATAACCGATATCATTACCGATCCTGGTTTTGGATTTGGAAAAACGATAGCACACAATCTTGAATTGCTCCGCAACCTGGAACTGTTTAAAATGACCGGACGCCCATTATTGCTTGGCATTTCCCGGAAATCCTTTATTTATAAAACACTGGGTACTACTGCTGCTGATGTGTTGAATGGCACTACCGTAATGAATACCATCGGGTTGATGCGTGGCGCTGCCATTCTGCGGGTGCATGATGTAAAAGAGGCTGCGGAAGCTGTAAAACTTTATACTGCAGTATAAAATAAAAAAAGTCCATAGCGGACTTCTTTTAAGATCGTTTAATCGAACCTTTATAATTAGCAGTCACAGGT
>JBEBIF010000571.1:0-1931 GCA_040080515.1 Chitinophagaceae bacterium
GTATTTGATGTAGACTTAATTAAGAAAGTTTACGCTGAAATGCCCGAAAAAGTGAATGCAGCCCGGAAACTTGTGGGTAAGCCACTCACAATGACTGAAAAAATATTGTATGCGCATCTGCACGGCACTTTACCTGCCAATCCGCATACCAGGGGAAAAGATTATGTAGACTTTGCACCCGACCGGGTGGCCATGCAGGATGCCACAGCACAGATGGCTTTGCTGCAGTTCATGACAGCCGGTCGTACCAAAGTAGCGGTACCCTCTACTGTTCATTGCGATCACCTGATACAGGCCAAGATTGGCGCAAAGAAGGATTTGCAACTGGCAATTGAAACCAACCGGGAGGTGTATGATTTCTTGTCGAGCATTTCTGATAAATACGGAATTGGTTTCTGGAAAGCCGGTGCTGGGATTATTCACCAGGTAGTTTTGGAGAATTATGCATTTCCGGGCGGAATGATGATAGGTACTGATTCTCATACACCAAATGCCGGTGGTTTGGGAATGGTGGCCATTGGTGTAGGTGGTGCTGATGCTGTGGATGTAATGGCGGGTTTGCCATGGGAATTAAAAATGCCAAAGATTATCGGTGTAAAATTGACCGGGAAAATGAGTGGTTGGACAAGTTGTAAAGACGTAATTCTTTGGGTGGCGGGACAGTTAACTGTAAAAGGTGGCACCGGTGCCATTGTAGAATATTTTGGGGAAGGCGCCGACAGCATGAGTGCAACAGGAAAAGGAACAGTGTGTAATATGGGTGCTGAAATAGGAGCTACCTGTTCCTTGTTTGCTTATGATGAAAAAATGAGTGCTTACCTGAAAGCCACTGGCCGTGAAGAAGTGGCTGTATTAGCAGATGGGATTAAAGAACATCTTCGCCCTGATGCAGAAATATATACTGACCCGGCAAAATATTATGATCAGTTACTCGAACTTGATCTCAGTAAATTGGAACCTTATGTTAACGGTCCTTTCACTCCCGACCTGGCTACACCTATTTCTAAAATGGCCCAGGCCGTAAAAGAAAATGGATGGCCTGCAAAATTAGAAGTAGCATTGATCGGGAGTTGCACCAACTCCTCTTATGAAGACATCAGCCGCAGTGCTTCTATTGTAGAAGACGCCATGAGCAAGGGATTGAAAGCTAATTCAGAATTTACCATTACACCCGGAAGTGAGCAGGTAAGATATACTATCGAAAGAGATGGCTTCATCAATACATTTGAAAAAGTGGGCGGAGTTGTATTAGCCAATGCATGCGGTCCCTGTATCGGGCAGTGGGCAAGACATATAGACGATCCAAACAGAAAGAACACTATTATTACTTCTTTCAACAGGAATTTTGCCAAACGAAATGATGGCAACGCAAGTACACATGCTTTTGTAGCCAGTCCTGAGATTGTAACGGCAATGGCCATTGCAGGGACAATTTCTTTTAATCCCTTAAAGGATAAATTGAAAAATGCAAACGGCGAGGAAGTGTTATTGAAAGAACCAATTGGGTTTGAATTGCCTCCTAAAGGCTTTGCAGTGGAAGATGCGGGTTACCAGGCACCTGCGAAAGAGGGTAGTGGTATCATAGTAAAAGTGGCTGCTGATTCCAAACGGTTGCAATTACTCGAGCCTTTCAATGCATGGGAAGGAACTGATCTGAAAGGGTTAAAACTTTTAATCAAGGCAAAAGGGAAATGTACCACTGATCATATCTCCATGGCAGGTCCGTGGCTGAAGTTTCGTGGGCACCTCGATAATATCAGCAATAACATGCTTATAGGTGCTATCAATTATTATAATGAAAAGACCGACACAGTTAAAAATCAGCTGACTGGTGAATATGGTCCCGTGCCTGCCACAGCAAGAGCCTACAAAGCAGCGGGTGTCGGAAGTATTGTGGTGGGTGATGAGAATTATGGCGAAGGTTCATCAAG
>JBEBIF010000121.1:0-8881 GCA_040080515.1 Chitinophagaceae bacterium
TTGCCATACAGGGCTATCCTTTTAAACCCGGAGATGAGGTGGTGCTGAACCAACTCGATTATTTCAGCATGATCGAAACATTCCGGATGCTCGAAAAAAGAGGACAGTTAAAAGTGAATGCATTTGAAATGCCGCTGCTGCCATCCGGCGATGATGAAATAGTGGAAGTGTATAAAAAACAGGTTACCGGTAAAACAAAAGTGATATTGCTCACTCATGTTTCTAACATTAACGGGTTGATTGTTCCGGTAGCCAAAATTGCAGCTATGGCAAAAGAAAGGGGCATTGATATCATCACCGATTCCGCACATGCACTGGGACAAATTAAATTCAGTCTGCCGGAACTGGGTTCAGACTTTGTCGGTCTTAACCTCCATAAATGGATTGGCAATCCAATAGGTGCCGGCGTTTTATATGTGAAGAAGGAACGGATAAAAGAGATGAATGCTTTATTTGGTGATGTTACTGCTGCTGAAAACAGCATTACAAAACTGGCTCATTTTGGTACCACACCTTTTGCAGTCATTATGACGATTCCAGACAGCCTTTCTTTTCACAAACAATTGGGTGTGGAGCGGATTTCAGAAAGACTGCATTATCTGAAAAGCACCTGGGTCAATGCATTAAAGCAGCATCCTGGTGTGGAAATAGTAACACCGGCAAATAAAGAGCTGTCCTGCGCCATCGCTTCTTTTCGTATAAAGACCAAGACAGCGGCAGATGTGGCAGACTATTTATTTAAACAACATAACCTGTTTACAGTAAGCCGCACTCTGGGCAAGGAAGGCTGCGTACGGGTTACGCCTTCTGTATATAACAGTACTGCTGACCTGGAAAAACTTGTTGCAGCCATTCAGGCATATGCTATCCCGTAAGAAAACAATAAGATCGGTTTCTTAAGGGATAGCATCTTTTCCTGTTCCTTTTAATTCTATAACGAAACGGTTTCCAGTTGTGCGATATTGGTGGTCGTCATTTCACTCGACATTCCAATCTTTGCTTTCAGCCGGACAACAGCCAGGTAAGAACGGGAGATCGCAGAAGACGATCCCGGAAAGGAGGGACTTTTCAAAAACTGAAATATATAAGGCAGTAACCGGCCGGACCGTATGATCTTTTTTCTTCCGGAGATCCGGGTAAGATCCACACTTCCATTGATAACTGTTAATTCAAACAATGTAACAGTACAGGTGCCTCCGGGAAAGGGGGCGGGCAGCGAGGTAATGACTACAGAAACAATCGCTTTGATAAAATTGGATGGCGTAATGGGCTGGCGGGGCCGAAACGGAATAAGTTTCAGCCTGGGTTGCTTGATGATAGGCATGGTTGCTTAGTTGATGGATAAGGAATAAGAGATTCAAGCGGCCCGGGCATGCAGTTGACCGGGCGTCATTGGTAAACTGGTGGAGTAGTCATAATTTATCGGTTGGTTATATAGGTTTCAAATGTTGTAAAGCGGTTATCAAGGTCCAAACGCAGTGTTTCCTTCTTGGCGACGTCAATAAAGCTGTACTTAATACTGTTATAAACAAACTGTTTAATGTCTGCATAGCTTATTTCTTTGTACCGCTTTGCCAGCAATACATATTGCTCTGTAAGGCTCGACCGGGAAATGCCCGCATCATCAGTAGAGATCACTATCGGAACTCCAAAGTGTTTGTATAATAGTATGGGATGCTTATCATCCTTTACACCCAGTATGAATTCGTTACTGGATAAATTGATCTCAACAGCAATGGAATTGGCCCGCATATAGTTCAGCAATCCATAGTTATCCTTCTCATATGCAATATCCACTCCATGTCCGATCCTTTTGGCACCGGCTGAACGTACCGCTGAAGAAATATGCCAGGTAAGCTCTTCGGGTGGCACCACGCCTTCTGTAAGTTCGCCTGCATGCATAGTGTAAGGTATAATGCCTTTGTACTGTTTATTGCAAAATGAGAAGAACTGCATATGCAGCCAGTAGTTCTGCATGGAATTGCTGTTATCTTCCGGCGCTAATATATTAACGCCTCTTAAAAGACCCTTTTTGTTTCCTGAATTTTGACTGTATTGAATGGCTTCAAAAGCGATCATCATATTTATGAAAGTGATTAGGGGATCATTGATCCGGCTCACATAAGTAAGATACCGCATGGTAAAGGAAGGATCTTCTCCAACAAAATTGGTGTGTAATGAATCAATATAACTGTTGAATAGGGCAGCGCTGGTGTTTACAGGTACTTTATTATATATCCGGGGGTATAGTGACTTTAAAAGGGCAAAGGTGCCAGCACTGTCCCGACTTTTATTAAGCTTTGCAAAAAGGTTGTTATAGAATTTTAAGGTATCAGCATTACTGATAAATGGATTATTCTTTGCGGAGTCAGGCATCCATATGCTGCTAAACATTAATTCTATATAAGAAACGTTTTCCTTTTTGGCACGGTTCTTCAGTTCCACCAAACCCTTGTCATAATTCATTCCGCTGGCAGCGCCAAACTTTCCAAATGCAGTAAAGAACTGGTCTTCCCGGGAAAGTGTATGTATTTGGTCATAATCTTTGGCAGACCAGTAGCGGATCAGGTTATTTCGTATTGTTTCATAATAGGACGGAGAATTTGATTTTAGATCAGCAAGTTTTGAATAGTCCTGCGGACAGCCTGATTTGCCAGAAAAGGTTTGTAAAGTTTGCGGGTTGATGCAATACCCGGCTTCTGTAAGCCAATCCACATAGCTTTCTGCATAAATAGCCCCGCTGTAATGGTTATGAAGATCAGCGCCTTTTGGCATTTGTGAAATAAACGCCGTCAGTTCCGCTTCATTATTGCGGATGTCTTCGAAATAGTCTTGTACAGACTTTACTGTTTTCTGGGAATAAAGGACAGGACAAAAGAGGAGACAACAAACTGTCAAAAAAAGAACAGTTCTTTTTTGGGGCAAGCTCATAAGAATAGTTGTTAATGGCAATTGAAAGTAACAAATATTTTTGGTAATAATCAGTTTGGCTTACCCAGAAGAATGAGTTAAATAAATTAATTTCGAATGATAAGTGGTAATACTTATCTGCGATTTCTTGATAAACATACCGCCCGGTTATCATAAATGCCCATAAGCTTCCTTGTTGTCAGTTCTCAACTGGGGTCGAAAGTAATAAAGTATGTCGCAATCAGCCCCTGTAAATTTCGTTTTTGCACAGCGTATGGCACAGGTTTACGACTGATATTTGTATTGTAAAACAAAAACATTAACGAGTAAAACTTTAAACAAATGGAAACACAGGAAAAAATAACCATCACAGTGGGAAGCACGATCAATGCACCTGTAGAAAAAGTGTGGGAATACTGGACAAGCCCCGCACATATTGTCAAATGGAACAATGCTTCGGATGACTGGCACACGACAAAGGCTGAAAATGATCTGAAAGAAGGAGGTTCTTTTTCCAGCCGCATGGAAGCAAAGGATGGCAGCTTTGGATTTGATTTCGGTGGTGTGTATGATGCCGTCAGGATAAACGAGTATATCGGGTACACAATGGGCGACGGCAGAAAAGTAACGGTCAGCTTCACGGCGAATAGAAATACTACAAAAGTGGTGGAACGCTTTGAAGCAGAGACTACCAATTCTATCGAATTACAGCAGGGTGGCTGGCAGGCAATCCTGGATAACTTTAAAAAATATACAGAAGCTAACTGATTGACCTACCCGGTCTGTTATTAGCGAAAGAAAAAAAAATTACTTGTTTATACGGGTAATTATTTTTTTATAGATCAAACTCCCATACTGTACGGTATGTACCACTCTGTTCGATATAGGTTAAGAAGGCATTATAAAAAGCATCGGCGCCGATAGTGGCACTATCACCAATTACAATAAGCTGCTTTTTAGCACGGGTGATAGCAACATTCATTCTGCGGTAGTCTTTTAAAAAACCAATATCCCCGTCATCATTGCTTCGAACCAGCGATACAATAATGGTGTCTTTTTCCTGTCCCTGGAAACTGTCAATAGTGCTGATGCGAAGTAAAGCCGGCAATAGTTCCCTTGCTGCGGCCACCTGGCCTGCATAAGGAGAAATGAAAGCTGTAGTTAAGGGATCCAGTGATTCCGTTTCAAATAATTTTTGAACAAGCTGTAGCTCGCCTTCATTTTGCAAACTGGTTCCGTCCGGTCCATGCACCTCATTATATCCTGAACCTGCTGTATCAATAAAAGTGACCGGTGTGCCGGTGTTTTGGAGATGAGCAGCGGTTAGTAACAGGCCTTTATAAAAATACGCACTGCTGAACCCGGCAATGGCCGGTTGCATACGGTACTGTGTGTTGAGCAGGTAAACAGCAGGTGTCTTATCAATTGCCGTTTCTAAAACAGAACGATTAAAACCCAGGCGTGCCGCTTCGTTGCTCAATACAGTAGGAGGAAGCTGAAAATGATCACCCGCCAGTACTATTTTTTCTGCCAGTGGAAATATACACCAGGCCAATGGTTCAATGCATTGTCCGGCCTCATCTATCACCAATGTTTTAAAATGCATCCGGTCAATACCGGCATCATACAATCCTATAGGAGTTCCGGCGATCACATCCGCATCAGCAAACATTTTTTCTTCATAGTATGCCTGCAGCTTTTTTATTTCGATCCGGATGTCCTTCACTTCTTTAAAAAGAAGATTGCGCTGCTCCCTTTCTGCTTTGCCAAAACTCCGCTTGTATTTCAACGCCATCTTACGGAATTCTTCTGCTCTTACTTTCAACTGTTTTATTTCTTTTTGCTCTTTGCTGTTAGAAAGTTTTCCTTCCGGTGTATGAGGAAATACAAGCGCATCCACTTTGCTGGTGTTTCCCACCCGTAGTAGCTTAACGCCCTGTTGTATCAGCCCTTTCGAAATATTGTCCACTGCAGTATTACTGGGTGCCGAGACCAATACCTTTTCTCCCGCTTTTATCAGTTGTCGTATCGCTTCAATCAGGGTAGTTGTTTTTCCGGTGCCGGGCGGGCCATGCACAATAGTAATGGATTCATTTTGTGTAATGGCAGTTACCGCCTCCTGCTGGCTTTCATTTAGTTGGTCATTAATATAATGAAATACATTCTTTTGAAGCACTGGTGGAGTGAAGGCCAGAACTGTTTTATCATGCAATTGTTCAAACAGTTTGTACAAATATTTATTGGCTTCTAAATTGTTCAGCACTCTTTTCATGATGCTGGTAGTTCTTGTATCCGGCGCCAGTTTGATGCCAACGCCATTATCTTCTATCCAGTCGGGGAAGTCTGGTGCAAAGAGGCGAAACTCGCCATTCTTGCCATCGAGGTTAAGCAATACACCTTTTACGGGGTCTTCGCCCGACATAAAACATTCAATGGCAGCACCGTCTTTGAACAGGTGTGTCTCCGGCGGAAAGCTGAGTTTAAAACTGATCTCCGGATAGTCAGCATACCCGAAGTTTTTCCGGGTAACGATCAACGGGTGCAATGCCAGCCCCTCCGCCTTCAATTGTTTTAAAGTATGGGCCTGGTCCAGTTTATAACGTTGTGCCTGCTCGGTTTCCTCCAGGTCAATGCAATGTAATAGTGTAAGTAACTGCGGATGCATGTGGTGAAAATAGCACGGAAGCAGGGGATAAAAAAATGCTGGTGCAGGCAAATTTGGTATTCGTTTATCTTTGAGCAGTTTTTCCATCACTTAATATTGATTTATGTTATACCTGGTCATAGAAAGATTTCATCCGGGCAGGGAAAAAGAAATATATCAGCGGTTTGATGAAAAGGGGAGGATGTTTCCCGAAGGGGTCAGTTATGTAAATAGCTGGATAGATCATGCCGTATCCATTTGCTACCAGGTAATGGAAAGTGACACCCCTGAGAAAATTCATCAGTGGATAAGCAATTGGAATGACCTGGCAGATTTTGAAGTGATACCTGTTATTTCTTCCGCAGAAGCAAGAAAAAAAGTGTTTTCAAAATAATAGTTAGTGAAACAGCCAGCAACAGCCGCAAGATAACTTTGGTTATTCTTCTGTTGTTTTCTATCTTCCCGCTATAAAGCCTGTCTGATGAAAAAAATAGTGCAGCTACTCACTTTTCTCTTTATACTACCAGCATTTTGGTGCTTCCAGTTACAGGCGCAGGAAAAAAGCACCCCGGATACCGTAAGTGTGGGTATCTATATTACCAGCATCCACAACATTGATTTTAAAGAAAAGGAATTCACTATTACTTTCTGGCTTTGGTTAAAGTACCGGAACAAGGATTTTGATTTTATGAATAATCTGGAAGTACCCCAGGCCAAAACGGTTGAAAAATCATTCTCCACGGTGGACAGTTCCGGTGACAGGGTTTATATGCAAATGAAATTACAATGTGTGATGAAAGACTCCTGGAGGATTCAGAACTTTCCATTTGATGTACAAAAGCTGAGGATATCCATTGAGAATTCGCAGTTTGATTCCAGGTCGCTTGTATTCGTTCCGGATACAGTGGGTCAGAATTTTGATTCCAGGTTTACCCTCCGGGGCTGGGCGATCGACAGTTGTATCATCACAGCTGGGAAAAAAGTATATGAAACAGGTTTTGGAGATGAGAGTTTAAGCAAACCTCAGACGGAGTATAGTGCTTTCAGGGTGCGGTTGTCCATTAAGAGAGAAGCAGGCGGTCTTTTCTGGAAAATGTTTCTTGGCATGTATATCGCTTTCCTGATATCCTACATGTGTTTTTATATTCATGCAGATGGTATGGACTCCCGCTTTGGATTAAGTGTGGGTTCTTTATTCGCTGTTATCGGTAATAAGTATATCATCGATTCTTCATTGCCGGAATCTTCCTCGTTTACACTGGTGGATATGCTTCATGGCATTACCTTGTTCTTTATTCTCGCAGTTATTGCTGAAAATGCTTATTCACTCCGGCTGATAAAGCAGAATAAAATAGCGAAAGCGGTGAAAACGGATAACATTTCTGCAATAGTGGCACTGGCCGTATATATAGTATTGAATGTATGGTTTATCTGGCGGGCAGCTTCAGTCAATTGATCATTCCCGTTGCGTGGCCAAAACCGTTCCTTCTTCGTACGGGCCTTTAAAAGCAGAGGGATCTATTTCAAAATGCCGGGTATAGATATTAGTTTGCTGAAAGAGGTTTTTTAAACGGATAGCAGATTGCTCAAATCCTTTGGCGTCTTTTGCATCAAAATCGTTTAACTCCAGGCCTTTTGCTTCAGCCATCATTCGCTGGGGATCATCCAGGTAATAGTAGATCACGGCCAGGTTATAGTAACTGGCATACCTGATTTTACGATCATGCTTACTGGTGGAGGGGTAGTTCTTTTTTATGCTTTCAAAATAGGCAATTACTGGTTTCATTTTTTCTCTTGTATCATCAAGAGGAGAACTGGCCGTCATACTAAAGATCGCTTCATTAAATTGTTGAAATGCCTGCCGGTGTGCAGCGTATTCCGGATGTTTCCTGTTGCCAATGATCCACATCATATCTTTTACCGACACTTCGCTGAAACCAAAATTATCATTCAACTGTTCACTCAGGTAGTGCATGGAACTGTTAACACAACTGCGGTAGAGGTCCGATGTGATGGTAACGGCATTTAGCAGAAAATATCCTTCTGCCATTCCCTTAAGCGCAAACTCAGGCCCGGAATGTACTTTTTTATAACTACGGTCATCCAATTCTATATCCATGATATGTGCGCCTTTGTAATCAGCAATACCAGCCCTTGCGGCAAATGTATATACTACTTCCTCATGATATAGGGTACGGGTGCCAATCACCTGGCCATTCGCATTCTTTTTATTCTCCACTCTTTCTTTTACCGAAACTGATACGGGTAAAATGTCCTCTATGGTAACCCTCACTGTGATGTGACCTGTTGATTCGAGTTTTCTCCATCCTTCAAGAAGCACCGATTTTTCTGGTGATATTTTGCTGAGTGCAGACTCCATCAGTTGTGATCCGCCGACTTCCACATTATAGGTTCTGTAAGTAGTATCCAGCCGGAGGGATGGCAACGAACGATATTGAGCTGTAAAATGGAAACGGTCGAGATCGACATTTTTTTGGGCGGCAAGAAAAAGGGGTACAATAAGACTAAAGGACAGGTAAATTTTTTTCATTGGTATAGGATTATTGGTTCAAAACGGAAATTTGGGTAAATTATTTCAATCCACCCGTAGGATTTTACAAGAGCAGATGCTGATTTTCAATGAGTAAGCTTCTTATTTCACCACGACGTTTGCAACTATGGCATGCTGCCACCCATCTGATTGTCTGGTTTTTACTACTATTATGGCAGTGCATATCCAGGATAAAGGTTTGTTGCAGTCGGTTTGTACCTGTCGTTTCAGTGTTCAAAACGGGTAGTCACTTGCTAAAATGAATTCTTTCCTTATTTTTAAAACCAATAAAAAATAAATATGAAATTATCTGTCCTGCTACTTGTCATCGTGTTCAGTACCCGCCTTTTATCACAAGAAACGTATTGGCAGCAGGAGCTGCGTTACACGATCGCTGCCGAATTAAATGACAAAGACAATGCTATTACCGGGTTTGAAACAATTGTCTATAAGAATAATTCACCTTCTTCGCTTGACTTTATCTGGTTTCATATCTGGCCCAATGCGTATAAAAATGAATCCACAGCATTATTGCAGCAGATAAAAGCGGATAAGGAACGGTCAAAGAAGATGGAAAACTTCGGATCCGGCTCTATTGACGGGCTGGCATTTAAAGTGAATGCACAGCCGGCAAAAACAGAAGCACACCCCAACCCGCAATATATCGATATCATAAAAGTGTTGCTGGACAAACCGCTGAAGCCGGGTGATTCTGTTACGATCTCGACACCTTTTACTGTAAAACTTCCACCATACTTTTCAAGATCAGGTTATGC
>JBEBIF010000572.1:0-1925 GCA_040080515.1 Chitinophagaceae bacterium
GGGCCTTACCGAGGCGGATGATACTTCCATCTCTGTCTCGCAACAAAGTTATGATCTGCAGGCGGACCACTGGGGCAAAATGATCCAGTTGCTTGCTTCCCAGGCTAATTACAAACCGAATGAAGCTGATCTTACCGTGGTTGCTCTTCGTACGCTCCGCACCTCGATGAAAGCGGCCAATACCAATGTGGGCACAGCATACAATGCTTTTAAAAATGCCCTGATAGAAAGGGACAGGTTAGTGTATGCAGAACGTACCGGCCTGGTGGATACTGCAAAAGCAGTGAAGAATTATGTGAAATCCATTTTCGGCGCTTCTCATGAAAAGTTTAGGCAGGCAGACAGTCTTCACTTTAAGGCCCGGCCAAAAGTGTAATACCTTTAAGTGAATTATGAAGGGAGTAATGGGAACAATCAATTGTTCCCTTTTTTTTGACCCGTCCTAAAAAAAGTTGACTGGTTTGGTTAAATAATCCTGTTATTGGTTTACTAAGATAAAACATCCTGAAATAGGTTGATTAAAAAAGTTGTCTGCCGTGTGCCAGCAAAAAATAGTTTCGTAGCCCTTCACAGCTAAAGAAACTATTTTTTGTGTGCTGGCCGGTCAGGTTGTTGCCTGTTGGTTGTTGTTTTTTGTTCGTTTGTAATAATAGTTTCTCCATGTTTTCTTTTGTAGTCCGTATTGTTTATGCACTTCCTCAGGTACCTGCCAGTTAAGGCTGGAGTGCCTTCGTTTGTAATTGTAAATGGTAATACACCTTGCTATATGCCTCGATGCTTCAAGCGGATCTCTGTAATAGCTGCTGATGAGTTCTGTTTTTAGTATGCCATTCACCCGTTCGGCAATTGCATTTTCATACGGGTCGCTGTTTTGCGTCATGCTGATCATACAGTTGTGCTTTTGTAACAGGTTGGTGTATTCAGTGCTGCAATACTGAATACCCCTGTCGCTGTGATGTATCACTATCGCTTCTGCCGGCTTTTGTGCCAATGCTTTTTTAAGCGCCATGATGCCGCTGCTTACTTTCATATCATCGCTGAGGTGGAAGCCGACGATCTTACGGCTATAGGCATCGGTAAGCAGAAACAGGTACGCATGGCGGTGTTTGGTAGGGATGTAGGTAATATCGGCCACCCAGAGTTCATGGGCCTTGAGCGGCGTGAAATCCTTTACCAGATTGGGATAGCGGCGAAAATGATGTTTACTCATAGTCGTGTAAACATTGCGCTTCAGCTTTCGGACCAGCAATTTATTGCGGCGCAGCAGATCAAAAAAGGCATCCCTTCCCATTTTGATCTGCTGCTGTTTAAAAAATACAGTGAGGTCAATATAAAGCTTTCTTCCGCCACAACGGGGTTGTAGCTTCCTGATCAGCTGTATCTGTTCCAGGATCAATCCTTCCTGCAGATGCAGCCGTAATGTTTTGCTTTGATGCTTATGATACGCTTGTGGCGTATAGCCCAGCAGTCGGCAGATAGTCTGTAAGCTAACCGAACTATGTGCCTTTTTTATTTCCCGGACTGTGGGCTTCCAGACTTTTTTCTGATGGAAATGTTGAGTTTTTCCTCTGCGATATTAATCATTGTATCCAGGGAATCTGCCCGTAGTTTTTCCCATTGCAATTGCTTTTCCAGCGCAGCAATTTTTTTCTGCAGATCTTCAGCAGTGATCTTCTTTTTAGGCAATCTTTTTTTGTGGGGATCATCCATGTCTCTAAGGTAATGGTTTTGCTGTTTTTTTGTTCGCTGCAGTCCATGAATCCCCTGGTATACCTGTACCCATTTGCAGATAGTGGTGCGGCCGATGCCATACTTTTCCTGAAGCTTACGGTACCCGCAACCTTGTTCCAGGTACTCCTTAATGATTTGCTCTTTTAAGTCCATAAAGTGGTTGATTTTTAGTCAACCTATTTCAGGACGAGACA
>JBEBIF010000122.1:0-8865 GCA_040080515.1 Chitinophagaceae bacterium
GATGTGCATGCACCGATGATTGGGGAGGGAGAGATCAGGAAGCTTGTTATAAAAGTGAGAATTTAGATGACAGATGATAACTGACAGATGATAGTTACCGCAAGAGTCGTTACATACAACTTAGAACTTAAAATTTATAAAATTGAGTAAGAGACAACAAATAACAGATGCAATAATCGCACAGGGCATTCTTCCATTGTATTTCAATCCCAGCGAGGAAATAAGCCTGAATGTATTAAAAGCGATCTACAAAGCAGGTGTGAAAGCGGTGGAATACACCAACCGCGGCGATGCTGCATTAGCCAATTTTAAAAAAATGGTGACCCTGCGTAATGCAGAAATGCCCGGTCTGCTCTTAGGTGTTGGCACTATTAAAAATATGCAGCATGCTGCTGATTATCTTGCCGCAGGAGCCGATTTTTTAGTTAGTCCCGGATTTGTACCGGATGTAGCTGCCCATTGCGTAGCCAATGATATTTTTTATGCTCCCGGTTGTATGACACCCACCGAGATCATTGCCGCTGAAAATGCGGGGATCAAATTCATCAAACTGTTTCCGGGCAATATGCTGGGCCCGGAGTTTTTAAGTGGAATAAAGGATATCTTCCCAAAGCTGTTGTTCATGCCCACAGGCGGTGTGGACACCACCAAAGAAAATATTGAAGGCTGGTTTAAAGCCGGTGTTTGTGCGGTAGGTATGGGCAGCAAACTGATCAGCAAGAAACTGATGGAAGCAAAGGAGTATGCAACGATTGAATCGGAAACAACGAAAGTTTTAGCACTTATTGAATCAATAAAACCTGCCCAATAGTAGCACTGGTGTTGAACGGAGCGTCGCAACGATGCTCAACCGGAGTTACTGAAGTTGGGTATCAAATAAAAACCATGACATTGCAAGCCATTGGAAAATACAGGTGGACGATCTGCGCCCTTTTATTTTTTGCTACTACCGTCAACTATTTGGACAGACAGGTCCTAAGCCTGCTGCAACCTTACCTGGCGGAAAAGTGGAATTGGACAAATACTGATTATGCCAATATAACTTCTGTATTCCAGTTTGGCTATGCCCTTTCAATGTTGTTTGCCGGCAGAATAATAGATAAGCTGGGTACAAAAAAAGGGTATGCCTGGGCTATTATCATTTGGTCACTCGCTGCTATCGTTCATGCACTGGCCATTCCGATCGGTCAGGGTGTTTCTACTATGTTAGGCTGGTTTGGTATTGCCGGATTTTCAATATCCGTGTTGGGCTTTATGTTTTCGAGGGCCATTCTCGCATTTGGTGAAGCAGGAAATTTTCCGGCCGCTATTAAGGCAACTGCTGAATATTTTCCTAAAAAAGAAAGATCATTTGCTACCGGCATATTTAATTCCGGCGCCAATGTAGGCGCTATCCTTGCTCCCCTTACTGTGCCGTGGATACGGATCAACTGGGGTTGGGAATGGGCTTTTATCATCATGGGATTGATCGGTTTTATATGGCTGGCATTTTGGTTGATCCTTTATGAGAAGCCGGAGAAACAAAAGAAGCTGACTGCGCAGGAGCTTGCTTATATCAAATCGGGAGAAGAAGAGAATGCGGCAGACACAGTGGTGGATACAAAAAAAGTGGCCTGGTTCCAGTTGTTAGGATACCGGCAAACATGGGCCTTTACATTTGGTAAGTTTATGACAGACGGGGTTTGGTGGTTTTTTCTATTCTGGCTGCCCGCTTATTTAAAAGTTCAATATGGAATAGTGGATAAAGCAGTAATGCTTCCGCTGGCTGTATTATATACATTGGCTATGGTTGGCAGTGTAGGTGGTGGTTGGTTTCCGATGTATTTTATTAAAAAGGGATACAAAGTGTATGACGGACGAATGAAGGCCATGTTATTGATTGCCTTTATTCCGCTGGTCGTTTTGCTGGCACAGCCACTTGGCTACATCAGCTACTGGGTACCTGTGCTGCTGATAGGTATTGGCGCTTCCGCTCACCAGGCGTGGAGTGCTAATATTTTCACCACCGTATCGGATATGTTTCCCAAAAAAGCGGTTGGTTCCGTAGTTGGTATTGGCGGCATGGCAGGTGGTCTTGGTGGTGTTGTAATGTCAAAACTTGGTGGCTGGCTTTTTGATTCTTATAAATATGCCGGTATCGCTAAGTCATGGGTAGAAGCAAAAGCAGCCGGCTTGGGTGATTATGTAGCCAAATTAGATTCACTGAGTTTGTTTAGAAAAAATGGAGAACGAATTGATTTGAGCAAAATTGAGTTGAGTAGCTTACCAAAAGAAGTCACTGCACAATTACAAAACATGGATGCAGGTCTATTTGATAAGTTATTACACTTGCAAAAACCAATAGTACAGGCAGAGATGACAACTTCTTATACGATCATGTTTGCCATTTGTGCCGTAGCTTATCTCGTCGCATGGGTAGTAATGAAGTCACTCGTACCAAAATATAAACCGATCACTGATCTATAACCTTTCTATACTTTGACCACTTGAGCACTTCCAAAGCTCCCCGCTTACGGGGAGTTTTTTTATTACTACAAGCTCCGGGGTTGCACCGAGATTCCCCGGGTTGCACCCGGGGTTATTCATGTTTGACCCCTTCGGGGTCTTTTGATCACTTAATAAAAACTCCCCCGCTTAACGGAGGAGCCTCAACTATCATCTATCAGTTTTTATCTATCCACTACCCACCCCTATTCTCCCCAAATATTATCCTTACCATTCAGCCACAGGTTCACCAGGTCGGTGGTCACAGATTTTGGTCTTTCTAACGGGAAGCCAAGTGCCCTGTCCCAGCAAAGACTGGCAAGTACACCTAATGCACGGCTCACACCAAAGAGTACGGTGTAGAATTCATACTCTTTCATCCCGTAATGTACCAGCAGGGCGCCGCTATGTGCATCCACATTTGGCCAGGGGTTTTTGATCTTTCCTAATGATTGCAGGATGGGTGGCACGGTTTCATATACATTCCAAACGGTTTGCACCAACGGATCATCCGGCATATGTTTTTTTCCAAATTCCATCTGTGCTTCAAACCGGGGATCCGTTTTGCGGAGCACGGCATGGCCATAGCCCGGCACCACCTTTCCTTCGCTAAGCGTCTTTTTTACATACTCTGCTATTTGCTCTTTGGTTGGTAATTCTGTCTTTAATTCCTCCTGCAGCTCAAATATCCATTTGATCACCTCCTGGTTGGCCAATCCATGCAAGGGACCAGCAAGACCGTTCATTCCGGCTGCAAAACTTAGATACGGATCGCTTAATGCAGACCCTACCAGGTGTGTGGCATGTGCCGATACGTTACCACCTTCATGATCGGCATGAATGGTCATATACAGGCGCATAAGTTCTTTAAAACTTTCATCCTCGTATCCCATCATGTGGGCGAAGTTGCCCGCCCAGTCCAGCAATCCGTTGGGTTGAATATGTTCTCCAAATTTATATTTACGGCGATAGATATAAGCCGCCACCCGGGGCAGACGGGCTATCAGGTCCATACTGTCATCAAACACTGCTTCCCAATAATCTTTTTTGTTCAGTCCCGCTGCATATTTTTTAGCGAACTGACTTTCTGTTTGCAGCGCCATCACCGCCACGACAAACTGTGTCATCGGGTGGGTGTTTAAAGGCAATGCCTCTATAGTTGAAAATACATGGTTGGGCACATGACTGCGGCGTTGCCATACTGAGCTGATATGATGCACATCATCATCTGAGGGTAACTCTCCTACCAGCATCAGGTAAAATAATCCTTCCGGCAATGGCTCTGAACCATTGGGTGCTTTGGTCAGCTTTTCCCGTAACTGAGGTATAGAGTATCCCCGAAATCGAATGCCTTCCTGTGCATCCAGCAAAGATGTTTCTGTAACCAACCCCGTTATGCCCCGCATACCCTGGTATATTTGCGACAGCTGCACCTCACCGATCACTTTATTGCCATGCTCTTTCAGCATCGCTTTTATTTCTGCACCTACTGTATCTGCTTTTGCCTTGAACCTGTCTTTTATTATACCCATAATGCTGATTTTTGAGGGTGTGGGACAACAATTTTTGTAATGGTCAAAATTACACAAACCACTCTGCTGTAACAATAAATAATATTGAAAGTTCGGAGCTGGTTGCAGGTTATTAGTTACTGGAACATCATAACGGGTGGTGGCTATTTACTCTTTTAAACAACCGGGAGCCAGTAACTATTTCGGGGTTTTGCGGTACAGGTACAGCGCTACGATAGTAAATACGATATTGGGTAACCAGGCAGCCAGTAAGGGAGGGAAATTCCCTTTTGTTGCAAACACAGTAGAAAAACGATCAGATACAATAAACAGGGCCGCAATCGTAATTCCTAATGCCAGGTGAACGCCGCTGCCACCTCTGGACCGCCGGCTGGCAATTACAGCACCGATAAAAGTGAGCAACAGCACAGCTGCCGGTGTAGCCGTACGCCGGTACCGTTCCACTTTTAAAGTATTCAATCCTTCGGTACCTCTTAGTTCTTCCTGGCGGATAAAAGCCACCAGTTGAGGTGTGGTAAGTTTGTCTTTCAGGTAAAAATCTTTGCGCAGATCAGCAGGTCTCAGAGCAAGTGTAAGGTTCAGTTGCGGATGAAAGGTCATCCGTTCACCCATACTGTCTACAAAACGTTCGGCTGCATTTGTCAGCGACCATTTTTTAATAGCCGTATCCCATCTCATTGATTCGGCCCTTATGTTATAGATCACCTTATTATCTTTTACCTTCTCCATAAAAAAACCGCGGGCTGTTTTAGAACTGGTATCAAAATCCCTGACACCAATAAAAGTGTTGGTGTCTATCCGAAGGTAAAAACAGGTGGGGCAACTGCCATAGGTATTGTTCTTCGTGGGGTCATTTTTATCCATGTACTTGCTCTGGAAATTGCTTTTGATGATGTTGGCCTTGGGTATCCAGTAGCGGCTGCCCAGCCATAATATACCTGCCAGTAATAACCCGCCTGCAAAATAAGGCCGCAGAAATCGCCGGTAGCTGGTACCGCTTGCCAGTATGGCTATGATCTCTGAGCGGGTAGCCATGCGGCTGGTAAAAAAAATAACAGCGATAAAAACAAACAGGGGAAACAATAAACTCCATATCCAGGGCACAAACCCGAGGTAATACTCCCGGATGATGCCTTTCGTATCCAGGTTGGCTTTTACAAAGTCATCTGCCTTTTCGCTGCTGTCAACTGCCACGGCGATCACCGTAAACAATAACAGGCAAAAGAAAAAGGTGACCAGGAATTTCTTCAGTATGTACCAGTCAATCTTATGCATCGGGCTCAAAAGTAAATGAAAAACTGTTGCTGGATTGTGAAAGCCCTGTAAGGCAGTAATCTGATTTTTAAAACGACATAGACACAGAAGAATACAATAGTAAGTATACACATAGACTATGTGAAAAAGTATGTGCCTATGTTCCTATTGTGCTTCAAAATTCAGATAAGATCTCTACCGGTCCTTTTACAATTTTTGTTTGAACCGGGGACTCATCTCATTCTTCCATTGGTTAAAATCTCCCTGCTGGATATGCTTTCTGGCTTCAGTTACTAACCACAGATAAAAGGCAAGGTTGTGAACACTGGCAATGGTATATCCCAGGAATTCTTTAGCCTTCATCAGGTGACGCAGGTAGGATTTGCTGTAGTAATTGCTTACTTCACAAGGTAATCCTTCATCAATTGGTGAAAAATCAAGTTCCCATTTCTTATTGTCGATATTAATAACTCCATTGGTTGTAAATAACATTGCATTTCTTCCGTTGCGGGTGGGCATCACACAGTCAAACATATCAATACCCATGCTGATGCATTCCAAAATATTCCACGGGGTGCCCACTCCCATCAGGTATCTTGGTTTGCTGACGGGTAAATGATCACAACACCAGTCGCAAATTTCATACATCACCGATTCGGGTTCCCCCACACTCAGTCCGCCAATGGCATTTCCGGTGGCCTCCTTAGAAGAAATGTATTCACAGGATTGTTTGCGCAGTTCTTTAAAAGTGCCACCCTGAACAATTGGAAAAAGATTTTGTGTATAACCGTACCTTGGTTGGGTACTGTTGAATTGAGTAAAACACCTGTCGAGCCAGCGATGGGTGAGCTCCATGGATCTTTTAGCATATGAGTGATCGCTGCCACCGGGCGGACATTCATCAAAAGCCATAATGATATCTCCACCGATGGAACGCTGTATATCCATCACATTTTCGGGTGCAAATAAATGTTTGCTGCCATCAATATGTGATTGAAAGGTGACTCCTTCTTCTTTTATTTTTCTTGTTCCGGCCAATGAAAAAACCTGGTAGCCGCCACTGTCTGTCAGTATCGGTTTGGGCCAGCCATTAAAGCGGTGCAAACCACCTGCTTTTTCCAATACGTCTAATCCCGGGCGCAAGTACAGGTGATAGGTATTTCCTAAAATGATCTGTGCTTTTACATCCTGAAGCAATTGCTGCTGGGTCACGGCTTTTACACTGCCCACGGTACCTACCGGCATAAAGATGGGGGTTGGTATCTCCCCGTGATCTGTAGTGATCTTACCAGCTCTTGCCTTTGAGTGGCTGTCGGTATGTTGTAAGTCAAAATGCAGCGCCGCCATAGCTGCGCAAGATAGTGAATAGTCTAAAGTCAATAGTCCGATGTCGGGAATGGGTAGTGAGTCAGTTTGAAAATTAATTGTCTTTAAAATGCTCTTGAACCACATAGACAAGAAGTTATCATAGAAATACACACATAGAAAGGCCTATGTGTGTATTTCTATCTGTTCTATGGCCTATGTGGTTCATCTTTTTCAAACTGACCCACTACCCGGGAATGAATAAGCAGCAGGTTGTGGAAAAGCTTTTAGTTGTTGCTTATTGCCTATTGCCTATTGCACTCTACCTTCGCCGCTATGCCACCGATTAACTGGGGAGAGGTCATTTTCTTCACATTTGCCGCTATTGCTCTTGTCCAGGTATTGTATTATGCCTGTTTCTTTAGCCGTATTGCTTTTTTTAAACCAAAGCAAAAAACAAAAACACAGCATCACCCTGTTTCCGTGATTGTGTGTGCCCGGGATGAGGATGAGAACCTGGCCCGCAACCTGCCGGGATTGCTGGTGCAATCTTACCCGAGTACTTATGAAGTGGTGGCTGTGAATGATAACTCGCTGGATGATTCCAAATACATTTTGCAGGAGCTAAAAAAAACGTTCAAGTCACTGCATGTGGTGGAACTGACACAGGAGGCTGTGCATATCTCCGGAAAAAAATATCCCTTATCCATCGGCATCCGGGAAGCCAAACATGAAGTGCTGTTGCTTACAGATGCAGATTGTGTGCCCGCCAGTGAGCATTGGATCGAAAAAATGCAGAACGGTTACGATGAAAATATTGAGATCGTTTTGGGCTATGGCGCTTATCATAAAAGAAAAGGTCTGTTAAATAAACTCATCCGGTTTGAAACGTTTCATACTGCCCTTCAGTATTTATCGTATGCACTTGCCGGCATTCCCTATATGGGTGTGGGCAGAAATTTATCGTACCGGAAAGACCTGTTCTTTAAACACAAAGGGTTTTCATCTATCAACCATATTCCCAGCGGTGATGATGATCTGTTCATCAACAAAACGGCGACTAAGCACAATACGGCAGTAGTAATAGACCCGGATGCTATTACCCGTTCCATACCCAAGACCACCTGGAGCAAATGGCTAAAGCAAAAAGCCCGTCATTACACCACGGCAAAATATTATAAGGCCAAACATAAATACCTGCTTGGATTATATTTTATTACACAATTCTTATTTTATCCATTACTGGCCGCTTCCTTTATCTTCTTTGACTGGAAGTATGTACTGGCTGTATTTGGGGTCCGTTTCCTGTTGCAGGGTTTTGTGTTGTACAAATCCATGAAAAAAATGGGCGAAAAAGATCTCTGGCCCTGGTTCATTTTCCTGGACATGTGGATGTTCTTTTATTATATCATCTTTGCCCCTGCATTATGGAAAAGGCCCCGCAGAAGCTGGAATTAAACAGGTTCTTGCCGGCCATTCATTACCCGCTGTATTTTTAATATGGAGCTATTATTAAAATACTTTTCTGATTTTTCTCCTCATCAGCTTCAGCAATTCGGTTTGCTTGAAGAATTGTATAAAGAGTGGAATGAAAAGATCAACGTCATTTCCCGCAAAGACATCGACAGTTTGTATGAAAAGCATGTGCTGCATTCATTAAGCATTGCTGCTGCTTTTGAAATGGCACCCGGCTCTTCTGTTATTGATATTGGAACAGGTGGCGGGTTTCCGGGCATACCGCTGGCGATCTTTTTTCCGGAAGTTCAGTTTCACCTGGTGGACAGCATCGCCAAAAAGTTGAAAGTGGTGGAAGCTGTTGCAGCAGCGGCGGGTTTGAAAAATGTGACCACTCAGCATATCCGCACAGAAGAAATAAAAGGGCGCAAATTTGACTTTGCCGTATCCCGTGCTGTAGCGCCATTACAAGAGCTGTGGAAATGGGGCAAACCTCTTTTAAAAACAAAAGGTTTGGAAAGCAACCTGGCTCCCGGCCTTATTTGCCTGAAAGGTGGTGACCTGGCTGCCGAAATACAGGAAAGCGGCACCCGCCCCCGTGTGATGCAGGTAACAGATCTCTTTCCGGAAGCGTTTTTTAAGGAGAAATACTTACTGTATGTACCCCGCTAAAAATACCACAAAGTGGTATTGTTGCTTTGTTTCATAAATAAGACCTTTACCCGGTATGAAGCCAATCACCGTTTGTATAGTTGATGATAATAAAGAACTAAGAAGTGCCCTGCAAGAGATCGTTTCCATGAATGATAATTATACCTGCATAGGCCTGTCTCTT
>JBEBIF010000123.1:0-8855 GCA_040080515.1 Chitinophagaceae bacterium
AATGCTGCACACTATCGAAGTGAGAGAAGCCGATGCCCAATTGGCCAGGGCCTATTTTGACCGATCCGGGTACTCCCGCCAGATAATTTCTCACACCGGAAATGCGTTAGAGATCATTCCAAAACTGGAAGAAACCTGGGACCTGGTATTCATTGATGCGGATAAACCTGGCTATATCGCATATTTTAACCTTGTTTTTCCCCGGTTGCGAAAAAACGGGTTTATTTTAGCAGATAATATTTTTTTTCATGGCCAGGTGCTGCAGGAAGGTGTAACAAATAAGAGTGCCAAAGGGATTATTGCTTTCAACGAACTGATCACCAGCAGAACAGATATCGAAAAAGTAGCACTAACGATCCGTGACGGCGTATACCTTATCCGAAAATTGTAATTACCGACAGTCATGCAAAACGTCCGACATTTCTTTTTATCCGCTTTTATCATTGCTTCACTGGCAGGTAATGCCCAGCAATCAGAAGCAGTAAAGAATTATATCTATGTCTACAAGGACCTGGCGATCGCTGAAATGAAACGCACTGGTGTACCGGCCGCTATCACACTGGCACAGGGCATTCATGAATCAGGAGCAGGAATGAGTAAACTGGTGCTGGCTTCCAATAATCACTTCGGTATCAAATGTAAATCCAACTGGACCGGGGAAACCGTAAAGCATGATGATGATGCCCGCAGCGAATGTTTTAGAAAATATCCAAAGGCAGAAGATTCTTACAAAGACCATTCTGATTTTTTGCGTAATGGCCAGCGCTATGCGTTCCTGTTTGAACTGGACCCTACCGACTATGTGGCCTGGGCCAACGGGTTAAAGCAAGCCGGCTATGCCACTAATCCCAAATACCCGCAGGTGCTGATAAAGACAGTGGAAGAGTACGGTTTGCAGCACTATACTTTTATCGCCCTTGGAAAAATACCAGATGCAGCAAATGAAACAGGGATGGCCACCACTAATCCTGAAACAACTGGAATAGTACCAGGCAAAACTCCCCCAATAGAACCAGTAGCCGAAAAGAACACTGCATCAGAAAAACAAAAGACCTATCCCACGGGACAATTTCTCATCAATGAAACCAAAGTAGTATTTGTAAAGAAAGGCACCTCTTACCTGGCAATCGCAAAACAATATGATATTGATCTTTCCAAATTATTTGAGTTTAATGAAATACCCCGGTCAGAAGAAACCGGTTATGATCAGCTGATCTACCTGCAACGGAAACGGAAAACAGGTGCACAAACTTTTCATGTAGTTCAACCCGGAGAAACATTGCATGATATAGCGCAACAACAAGCCATACGGCTGGAAAGCCTGCGGGAACTGAACTGGTTGAGAAAAGATGACACACCGGCGCCGGGTGAGCAACTAAGCCTGCAAAAAAAAGCGGAGACAATACCTAAATTGACAGTAAAAGAAAATTTCTCCATACTGGCCCCGCAGAAAAATAAATTAACCAACTAACTGTATTACTTATGCCTGCTATTAAAGTGCATGACAAAACTTTTGACATCTATCTTTCAGATGCTGTTATCCAGCAGCGGGTAAAAGAACTGGCTGCTGCCATCAATAAAGACTTCGAAGGACGGCGGCCCCTTTTTATTGCAATACTCAACGGCTCTTTTATGTTTGCTTCGGACCTGTTTAAACAACTGACCATTGAAGCAGAGCTTTGCTTCATCAAACTGGCTTCCTATAAAGGCATGAAATCATCGGGAAATGTAGTTACCTCCATTGGCCTGGAAGATGATCTTTTTGGAAAAGAAGTAATAATCGTAGAGGATATTGTAGATACAGGTAAAACATTACACAATTTCCTTCCAAAATTGCAACACCAGCAGCCCAAATCATTGAAGATCGCCGCCCTGTTACATAAAAAAGAGGCCACTGCCTATCCACTGCATCTGGATTATGTGGGGTTTGAAATTCCGGACAAATTTGTAGTAGGCTACGGCCTTGACTATGATGGGCTTGGACGTAATCTGAAGGAGATATACCAATTAGTATAATTTCATGGGGAGTCCCCTTTTTTTTGTATTTTATCAGCCAATAGTATCCGTTTGAAGACCCTTTGCCATATAGTCGTATTTCTTTTTTTTGGATCATCCATTTCTGCCCAGCAATTTTATGTTCGTGGCGAGGTAAAGGATGAATCGGGCAATGTATTGCAAAACGTCTCCATCCTCCAGCATAAGACCGGGTATGTTTTTAAAAGCGGTTCTACCGGCACTTTTGGTATTGTTTCCAACCAGCAGGTAGACACCTTCAGTTTTTCAATGGAAGGCTACCGTACTGAAAAAATGATTGTAGATGCGGACAACTATGTTAAGGTAAAACTGAAATTATTACCCGCCTCTGCTTCAAAATTCCGGAGAGATAAACTTTCGTCACTTACCAAAGACCTGGAAAAACAGGAACAAAAAAGCTGGTTTACTGGTGATGAAACCTATGCCAGCCTGCTGGAAAATCATTTTGTAGCTGCGAAAAAATATCCCAACACCGGGATGTCATTGAATGTGGACCGGGCTTCGTACAGCAACATCCGCCGTTTCATTACGTTGAATTCCCTGGTGCCACCTGATGCTGTTCGGATTGAAGAGATGCTGAATTATTTTAACCTGGATTATCATGAACCGGCACCAAACGAATTATTTCAAATAAACACTACGCTGAGCAGCTGTCCCTGGAATGGAGACAACCAGCTTTTTTATATTAACCTTTCTTCCTGCAAACTTGATCTTGATACCTTACCGCCCAGTCATCTTGTTTTCCTGATAGATGTTTCCGGCTCAATGGACATGCCCAACCGGCTTCCATTATTGCAGTCTGCATTCCGGTTGCTGGTGAATAATCTCAGGGACAAAGATTCGGTGGCGATTGTGGTGTATGGTGGTGTGACAGGAGTAATGCTGAATACCACCAGCGGCGGAGAAAAGGAAAAGATATTAAAAGTAATAGATGAACTGATACCCGGAGGGAGCACACCCGGAGAATCGGGAATAAAATTGGCCTATAGTGTGGCCCGCAATCATTTTATCACAGGAGGAAATAACCGGGTGATACTGGCAACGGACGGAGATTTTAATGTGGGATTAAAAACAGAGGCCGAGTTGGATGAAATGATCTCCGCACAACGGGAAAGTGGTGTCTATCTTACCTGCTTAGGAGTGGGGATGGGAAATTATAAGGATTCGAAGATCCAGACGCTGGCCAAAAAAGGGAATGGCAATTTTGCTTATTTAGATAATTATAAGGAAGCAGAGAAAGTATTACTGAAAGAATTTACACAAACGCTGTATGCCGTGGCTGACAATGTGTATATGGATGTGGTGTTCAACCCGGAGTATGTAAAAGAATACCGGCTGATCGGTTTCGATAATAAAGTAGGCGCCTTGCGGGATTCTTCATCAGCTATTGAAGGCGGGGAGATCGGTTCCGGCCATTCCATGCTGGCCCTTTTTGAGATCGTACCAACGGAGATCAACAAAGGGGCTATCAAAGATAATTTTACCATTGGTAAGTTTGCAGACATCAACCTGAAATACCAGCACCCTAATAGTGAAAAGACCTCCACATTCAACTATACGAGCCGGTTCGACTTTACTCCTTTTGAGGAGCTGGGAAAATGTCACCAGTTTTCTGCCTCGGTGGCCATGTTTGGCGCACTGCTTCGCAATTCTCCTTTTATTAAAAATATTGGCTGGAATGATATCATTTCCCTGGCACAGGCTTCTTCAGGAAATAATGATCTGCTGCAAAAAGAGTTTGTAACATTAGTACAGCAGGCTAAAACACTTTACTCCAAAGTGAAAAAGAAAAAAGGCGGGAATGTATCAGATTAACAGGTCTAAGAAAATAGTTCCTTTATCTTATCAAAGAAATTCTTTTCGTTCTTATCAGGGTGTGGCTTAAAGTTGGGCGAAGTACTCAGTTTTTCAAGTATTGCTTTTTCTTCGCTGCTTAAATGTTGTGGCGTCCATACATTTACCTGTATCAGCTGATCCCCTTTTTCATAAGAGTTCACTGCAGGAAACCCCTTTCCTTTCAGCCGGAATATTTTTCCGCTTTGGGTCCCAGCCGGTATTTTGATCTTTGCCCTTCCATCAATGGTGGGCACTTCTATTTGTGTACCGAATACTGCATCAGTAAAAGAAAGATGCAGCTCATAAGCCACATTCAGTCCTTCCCGGTGCAATTCCTTATGCGGCTCTTCTTCTATTAAGATGATCAGATCACCGGGCCCGCCACCTCTTTCGCCGGCATTGCCCCTGCCGCTGATATTAAGCTGCATTCCTTCCTGTACGCCTGCCGGTATGTCAATACTTACAGTTTCCTCTCCATAAACCCGTCCCTCACCTTTACAACTGGTGCACTTAGCCGTTACAGTAGTGCCTTCTCCGTTACAAGTAGGGCAGGTGGTCACCGTTTGCATTTGTCCGAGGAAGGTATTTTGTACTCTTCTTACCTGTCCGCTGCCGCCACAGGTGCCGCAATTTTGCACACTGCCTTTATCCTTTGCACCACTGCCGCTGCAGGTAGTGCAAACAACATGCTTTTTTACTTTAATATTTTTAGTAACGCCTTTGGCGATCTCTTCATACGTCAGCTTCAGTTTTACCCGCAGGTTACTTCCTCTTATTCCACGGCTGCGTTGCTGACCACGACCACCCCTTTGTCCGCCGCCAAAAAAGCTTCCGAACATATCGTCTCCGAAAATATCACCGAACTGGCTGAAGATATCATCCATGTTCATTCCTCCACCGCCACTGCCAAAACCGCCTCCGCGACCATTTCCGCTAACACCGGCATGACCATAACGGTCATACTGGGCTTTTTTATCAGCATCACTGAGAATCTCATAGGCTTCTGCAGCCTCTTTAAATTTTTCTTCTGCCGGCTTGTCCCCGGGATTCCTGTCGGGATGGTATTGCATGGCCACCTTACGGTATGCCTTTTTGATCTCATCCGCAGTCGCTGATTTGGTTATCCCAAGTATTTCGTAATAATCTCTTTTACTCATAAATGTGTGAATGTGATACCTGTGAAAATGTGTCCGAAGGATCCTGTGTCAGAATAGGGAAGCTGACAATTTTCAAATTAATCATTTTCCCACCACAACTTTAGCATAGCGGATGATCTTGTCATTCAAAAAATATCCTTTCATTACTTCGTCGATGATCTTCCCTTTCATTTCTTCTGAAACAGCAGGAATTTCTGTAATGGCTTCATGGAAATCGGGGTTGAAATCCTGGTTCAGGGTATCCATGGCTTTTACCCCTTTAGTCTGTAAAGTAGAACGTAATTTATTAAATACCAGCATCACACCTTCTTTAATGGCAGTGGCATCAGTACTCGTTTCGAGTTGTTTCTGGGCCCTGTCGCAATCATCAAGTACATCAAGCAACTCGGTAATCACTTCTTTACCAGCAGTTTGAATCAGTTCAATTCTTTCTTTGGCGCTACGGCGTTTGTAATTATCAAACTCAGCTACTTTTCGCAGGTATTTATCTTTTTCGGCTTCCAGTTCCGCTTTCAGGGTTTCCATAGCCGATTCTTCTGCTACCGGCTCATTCAGGTATGTACTGCCACTCATGTTTTCATCCGTGTTAATGTCAATACCGCCATTAATGTCCTGCATATCCTCTGGTTTCATGTCTTTTTCTGCCATTTTTACAAAATTGATTGCAAAGGTAAGGTGGACAAGAATACTGCCAACGCCCTATTTAAGGACAAAATGACGCATTGGTTGCCAGTTTATTGATTTGGCCTCTTTAGTGAGGTATTGGGGTTTGACTTACCTTGCGGCCATTTATGAGCATAGTATATTTAAGAAGGAAGATCAACCCCCGTGTTGTCAACGGGCATCCCTGGATATTTAACAATGAAGTGGAAAAAACAGAGGGTGACCCGGCCGGCGGAGATATTGTGGAAGTATATACCCATGACAAAAAATTTGTAGGCAAGGGTTATATCAACCCTAAATCGCAAATACTGGTACGGCTGCTTACCCGGAGCAAAGCAGATACTATTAATGAGCACTATTTCCTGGAGCAACTGCAAAAATGTTGGAGCTACCGTAAAAAACTGGGTTATACAGAAAACTGCCGCCTCGTTTTTGGAGAAGCGGATTCCCTGCCTCAGCTGATCATTGATAAGTTCAATGATTATTTTGTGATTCAAACACTGGCATTAGGAATTGATGTATGGAAGCCTGCTATCGTAAAAGCATTGAACACAATTTTTCGACCGAAAGGTATTTATGAACGAAACGATGTACCGGTTCGGGAACTGGAGGGATTGCCACAGCATAAAGGTTTTTTATCGGCTCCTTTTGATACAAAGATCATCATCAATGAAAACGGGTTGAAATTTCATGTGGATATTGAGAATGGTCAAAAGACAGGTTATTTTTTAGACCAGCAGGATAACCGCCGGGCCATTCAGCATATTGTAAAAGATGCAGATGTACTGGGAGCTTTTACCTACACCGGAACTTTTGAAATTCATGCTGCACATTATGGTGCTACATCTGTATTGGGATTAGATATTTCAGCGAATGCGGTAGAACAGGCTAACAGGAATGCGGTGCTTAATGGCGTGCAGGACAAGTGCCGTTTTGAAACAGCCAATGCATTTGATGTTTTAAAACAATGGGGAAAAGATGGACGGCAATATGATGTGGTGATGCTGGATCCTCCAGCATTTACCAAGAGCCGGGAAACAATCCAAAAGGCCATTACGGGTTATAAGGAGATCAACCTTCGGGGAATGAAACTGGTAAGACCCGGAGGCTTTCTGGTCACGTCTTCCTGTACCAACCTGGTGAACCCGGAAATGTTTTTACAGATCATTGATATGGCGGCTAAAGATGCCCGTAGAAAAATAAGGCAGGTTACTTTTCAAAAGCAAGCTTCTGATCATCCGATCATATGGGGAATGGAAAATACAGAATATCTTAAATTCCTGATAGTACAGGTACAATAAAAGATCAGAAAAAATTAGTGGGAGACCTGGAACTTACCTGATTCTACAATTCTTCCGGTGTTATCTATTAAATGATAGATATAAATACCACGGTTGAAATCATTCAGGTTCACTGTCAGCTTTTCAGGCATATTGACAGCTTCAAACATTTTCTTACCCAGAACACCGTTATATATGTGTATGGTAAGACCTTTTTTATAATTTCCCTGTAAATCGAATGTAACGTAGGAATTAGCTGGGTTGGGATATAGCTTGATTATCTTATCTGCACTTCCATCAACAGGAGTTGTCCTTGATGTTTGAGCTTGCGATTGACTGGCAATCAGCAGAATAATGGATAATATGGTCAGAATTCGTCTCAACGAAACAAATTTACTTTTATTATTCGAAAAGTAAGCCAGAAATTTTTTCTGTGCAACGTAAAACTACGATTACTTAAAAGTAATTAAAAACCAATGCATTAAATGTTGACTCTCAATAAGCTTTAACGATACATTAGTTGAGCGCCGTCAAAACCGCCTGGATCTTTTTAAAGTCGGGCACCTCTCCGGCATTCTCCAGCACCTCTGCATAGCGAACAATTCCTTCTTTATCTATTACAAAAGCCGAACGTTTTGCCACACCTTTCATGTTATAGCCAAATGTTTCATAGATGGAATCATATGACCGGGCCGCATCTTTGTTAAAGTCACTTAACAGGGTAAAATTCAATTGCTGTTCTTCTTTAAACTTAGCTAATGTCTGCAATGCATCAACAGAGATGCCCAATACTTTTGCATTTAAGGTATTATACCAGGCAATATTATCCCGGACAGAGCAAAGTTCAGCAGTGCACACACTGGTAAAGGCAAGGGGAAAAAATAATAGCAAAACAGGCTGACCTTTTAATTCTGAAAGGGTTACTTGCTTTTTTTCGCTGTCATAGAGGGTAAAGTCGGGTGCTGTTTGTCCAATTTCAATACTCATTGGCTACGTTTTAGGAAGTAACAGAAGTTTTAATAATTGTATATTAGTGTACCCTCAAAGAAACAAATAACCTTTCAATAGGTTGTCTGTTTAGTAATTCTTTTTTTACCAAAACCAACTTAGTATGAAAAAGCTTCTTGCAGAATTAATCGGAACGTTTGCCCTGGTTCTTTTTGGATGTGGCGCTGCTGTCATTTCTGGGATATCAGCAACAGGGCCGGAAGGTATAGGCCTTCTTGGAATTTCATTTGCTTTTGGCCTGGCCGTAGTGGTGATGGCGTATGCTATTGGAGGTATTACCGGTTGCCATATCAATCCGGCAATTACCATTTCAATGCTGGTAGCTGGAAAGATCAAGGCGGGTGAAGCGTTAAATTATATTATCGGGCAGCTCATCGGCGCCACACTGGCATCAGGCGTTTTGTACCTGATACTAAAAGGCGCCCCCGGGTTTGAAATGGGTGAATGGGCCCTCGGTGCCAACGGATGGGGAGAGGGATACCTCGGTGGTTATAATACGACATCGGCTTTTGTTGCAGAAGCTGTGCTTACCTTCTTATTTCTCTTTGTCATTTTTGCCACCACCTCTAAATGGGGAAATGGGACCATGGCAGGATTGGCCATTGGTTTGACACTGGTACTGATACACCTGGTGGCCATTCCGATAACCGGCACATCTGTAAACCCGGCACGTAGTTTTGGCCCGGCTATTTTTGCACAGGGAAAAGCGCTGACACAACTTTGGTTGTTCATTGCAGCTCCAATAGTTGGCGGCGTAGCAGCAGCATTATTGTGGAAGGGTGTTTTTGAAACAAAGGAAAAATAAGCATATAAAAAGGAAGGCAGTCAAACAGGCTGCCTTCTTTATTTCCCTTTATACCGGCAATATATTCGGACT
>JBEBIF010000124.1:0-8854 GCA_040080515.1 Chitinophagaceae bacterium
GGATACAACTACTATTAAATGGAAAAGGGAGCCAATCAACCATCAGCGATCAATACATTGCATAAGGAGTCTTCTCAAAAGGAAACATCCAGGTCAACCATGCGGATAGCGGTCGCCGCTTTTTATTTCTGCATGGGTTTTTGTTTTGCCTCCTGGGCCAGCCGCATTCCTGATATAAAAGAAAACCTGCACCTCAGCAAAGCGGCATTGGGTAGTATCTTGTTAGCATTACCTGTCGGTCAGTTACTGATGATGCCTATATCCGGCAGGCTGGTTACCAAATACGGCAGCCGTACCATTTTATCCTTTGCCATTTTATTATATGCTGTTGAGTTGACTAATATCGGCTGGGCCTCGCAACCATGGCAGTTGGCATTGGCCTTGTTTGTTTTCGGAGTGGTGGGCAATATGTCAAACATATCGGTGAATACACAAGGGGTGCTGGCGGAAAAAATTTATGGACGGCCCATCATGACCTCCTTTCACGGCGTGTGGAGCCTGGCAGGTTTCACCGGCGCATTAACAGGCTTATTGATGACGAACCTGAAACTTACTCCGCATGTACATTTTATTATCGTGGCAGCCATTGTATTTGTGATCACCTTTTTTATGCGGCGGTATCTTATTCCCGGAACGACACAGCAAGCAGAGAGGAAAAAGTTCTTTTCAAAACCAGAAAGGGTGCTTGTGCAGTTAGGAGTCATTGCTTTTTGCACCCTTGCGGCAGAAGGCGCCATGTTCGATTGGAGCGGTGTTTATTTTAAAGATGTAGTAAAGGCGCCGGCTTCTTTAGTGGTATTGGGCTATGCATCTTTTATGATCATGATGACGACCGGCCGTTTTACCGGCGACCGTATCATAGCCCGTGTGGGAAGAAAGAGAATGTTGCAGGCAAGCGGCATACTTGTTTTTACCGGCTTGATGATCGCGGTATTGTTTCCGCATATCATTACTGCCACCATTGGGTTTTTAATTGTTGGATTTGGTACTTCATCGGTGATACCGGCTGTGTACAGCACGGCAGCTAAGTCTGCCAAAGTGGCGCCGGGTATGGCGCTGGCCGGTGTATCAAGTATTGGGTTCCTGGGTTTCCTGCTCGGGCCGCCGCTTATTGGTTATATCGCACAACTGGCCAGCCTCCGTTATTCATTTGCTACGGTGGCATTGCTCGGACTTTGTGTGAGTATTATGGTAACGAAACTGAAAGTGATGGACTGAATACAAAGATTGTTATGCTCCCCTTTAGAGGTTGGGGGAATATAAACTCATCAGCACCTTTTCCGGTGTCATCGGTGCATCATAAGGAATGCTGGCTGACGGGTTGAACGCCTTCACCGCATTGCGCAGCGCAAAATAAGCGCCGATGCCATACATCAGCGGAGGTTCACCCACAGCTTTACTACGGAAGATGGCGAGATTGTCTTTATTTGTTTCTAACGCATGAATAGTTATTTCCTTCGGTACGGAATAAATATCAGGTACTTTATATGTACTTAACGCATTGCTGCGCAACTTACCTTCTTTATCATACACAATTTCTTCCATCGTCATCCAGCCGATGCCCTGTACAATGCCGCCTTCACATTGTCCGTTGTCGATCAGTGTATTCATACTGGTACCAAAATCATGCACCACCTTCACCGAATCAAATTCATAAATGCCGCGGAGACAATCCACCGTCACCGTGATAATAGCTGTTCCATAAACATGGTAGGTGAACGGGTGCCCTTTTTCTTTAGTGGCATCATAATGAATGCCCGGTGGCGTATAGTGTGCCAGCTCTGATAAACTGATGCGCTTAACATAGGTGGCCATTACCAAACGTTTCCAGTCCCAATCAGTTTTTATGCCGTTGGCAAAAACTAATTCATCTTTTATCTCAATGGCATCCGCAGCTACACCAAGTTCGGTGGCGGCGACAGACTTTAATCTTTCCAGTATGGCAGCACAAGCGATCTCTGTTGCCTTACCATTCAGATCAGCAGCAGCGCTGGCAGCAGTGGGTGATGTATTGGCAATGCGATACGTATTCGTCGTATTCACTTTTACTTTTGCCGGATCGATGGAAAATACTTTTGCCGCCACCTGCAGCATTTTAGTGTTTACACCCTGGCCCATTTCAACGGCGCCGGTACTGATGCCCACGCTTCCATCCGTATATACATGTACCAGCGACCGGGCCTGGTTCATTAATGTTTTAGTAAAAGAGATACCAAAGCAGATCGGCATAACGGCAATTCCTTTTTTATACAAAGTTTTTGACGCATTGAATTCAGCTACCTCTTTTTGCAACTGCTCGATATTATATAACTCATCCGTCCGCTGCCAGCATTCATTTGCCTCACTGTCCGCCTTTTGTCCGTAAGGGAATTCATCACCGGTATGTAATAAGTTTTGTTGCTGAATAGCGGATGCAAGAATACCTAATTTATCCGCTGCTTTTGCGATTGCTGCTTCTATCACAAACATTCCCTGCGGACCGCCAAAACCACGGAAGGCAGTATTGGGTGGTAAATGGGTGCGGCAACTATAAGCGGTTGCTTTTACATTGGGAACAAAATAAGAATTGGTGCAATGAAACAAGGTTCTTTCCATCACCGCAGGAGAAAGATCTGCCGCAGCACCTGCATTCTGGTAGAAGATGGCTTCATACGCCAGTATCTTCAGGTCTTTGCTCAATCCAATTTTAAAATCAGAAGAATAAGGATGCCGCTTACCTGTCATCCGCATATCTTCCATGCGATGTAATGAATACTTCACAGGCTTCTTTAAATGAAATGCCGCCAGCGCCACCATCACACCCCATGTAGTGGCCTGGTCTTCTTTGCCACCAAAGCCACCGCCTAATCTTGTAGTGTCAACTTCAATTTGATTCATTGGCAGGGCTAATACTCTTGCAGCCGTTCGTTGCACGGCAGTAGGTCCTTGTGTGGAAGAATAAATTCTTATCGCTCCGTTTTCCTGCGGCACTGCATAGGCGCCCTGTGTTTCGATGTATAAATGTTCCTGGCCGTTGGTATCTGCACGGCCTTCAATGATATGTTCGCAGGATGACCATGCAGTTTCCGTATTGCCCAATTGAAATGTCCGCGGCGGAATGATCAGCTCTCCTTTTTCTTTTGCCTCTCTTGGATCGGTGATAATGGGTAAGGGTTCTATTGCTGCTTTTATCTTTTTCACGGCCGCTCTTGCCGCTTCATCTGTTTCGGCCACTACCAATGCGATGGGCATACCGCAAAAATGAACATGAGTGGATGCCAGCAATTCCTCATCCGGAACAATGCCACCGATCTGGTTTTCGCCGGGAATATCTTTTGCCAAAAAAACACCCACCACTCCCGCCATTGCCATTGCCGCACTGGTATCAACTGAAATAAGCTTCCCATGTGCCACCGGCGAATCGTACACTGCCGCATACAATGTACCATTCACCACCGGGATATCATCCAGGTAAACCGATTCACCGCGGAGGTGAGTGTATGAATCAATGTTTGGCCCCTCCCGACCTCCCCTAAAGGGAGAGGCCACCATCGCACCGGCCCCACTATCATAAAACACTTTATTCATTTTACTGTTACGATTTTTGAAGTTAGTATGCTTACCTTTTTGTAAGACGTTTTCTGCTTTTTGGGTCTGTGCCAGGTAAGTCTCCCTTTTAGGGGAGATTTAGAGGGGTAAACAATTTCATAAAATGCGCCTTCATCAATTGCCCCAGCAACAAGGTCTTATATTCCTTCGTTCCCCTTGCATCGCTGATCGGGGAAATTTCTGTTTTCATTACTTCAATTACCTCATGCACCAACCCTTCGCTTATTTCCTTTCCTGCCAGGAAGGCAGATGTTTTTTCTAAGAAAAGCGGTACCGGCCCCACACCACCGGCTGACAGGCCAGCAGTTTCAATTATATCGCCATTCATCTTTAATTGTATCGCAGTATTCACACTGGCAATATCCAGGTGCGTACGCTTGCTTACTTTTTCAAAATGAAAACGGGTGTTTGGATCGGGCAACTCCAACCAGATCTGCTGAATATGCTCTTCCGGTTTTTTATCCAATGTTTTATAGGCCTTGTATAGTTTTCTTAAAGGCAATTTCCTGGTTACTTTTCCATCACTCAATATCAGTTGTGCATCCAGTGCCAAAAAGAAAATAGTAAAATCGCCGATAGGCGATGCGTTGATAAAATTTCCGGCAACCGTTGCCATGTTTCGTATTGGTGTGGACGAAACCAATTTAGCATAGCGTTTAAAATCAGGGAATGCTTCGTTGATAATTGGCGAGGCCAGCAGATCACTCACGGTAACCGATGGACCGATGATACATTTATTGCCATCTTTGGTAATGCTGGTCAGCTCGGGATGATCAAACAGGAAATGGATATTGGCATAGGTCATCTCCTCATGTTTTTGCACATAGAGATCGGTACCACCACCAAGTACATGCGGCCGTTCAGCCAGTGCGGCAAGGTCGGGCAGCAGCCTTGTTCTTTCGGCTGATTGTAATTTTTGTATCTGCTTTTTTATTCCGGAGAAATAAGCAGGGAGCAAATGTTGCTTAGTAACGAACTCAATCACATCGGCTCCGTTTCTTTCCTTCATGATGTCTGCTACCTTCGCTGCTGCTCTTTCAATAGATTTATAACCGGTACAACGGCAGATATTTCCATCTATGGCGGCAATGGCATTTTGCGGAGTGGCATCAACATTACTTAAACAAAAACCTGCCAGCGACATAACAAAACCCGGCGTACAGAATCCGCATTGCGTGGCACCCTCATCGGCCATGGCTTGTTGCACAGGGTTAAGTGTTTTTGTATTTACCCCTTCCACCGTCACAATATGTTTTCCATGTGCATTGCCGATAGGCATCAGGCAGCTTGTCATGGATTGATAGTGCAGTTCATCATTCACCAGTTCCCCCACCAGCACGGTACAGGCGCCGCAATCACCTTCGCGGCATCCGATCTTGGTACCGGTTAAATGCTTATAATACCGGACAAAATCCAGCAGCACCATACCGGCGGGCAGATCAGTCGCAATCGTTTGTTCGTTAAGAATAAATCGTATCAAGTTATCTTTAGGATTGACCTTTAAAGTTAATGCAAATGGTTTAATCTCAAACCAATGCCATTGTTTATGATCCGATGATTTTATTCTGAGTTCTTTCTTCTGTTTCGTGAAGCAATTAAAGTAACTTCAATACAGAATATTATTTGCTAAATGAAAGAGATAAAGGATATTATACGAGCATACGATGAAGCCGTAAAACAAGGCAAACGAACCGCCCTTGCCACTGTTGTACATGTAGAGGGCTCTTCTTACCGCAGGCCCGGCGCCAGGATGCTGGTAACGGAAGAAGGCAACCTGACCGGTGCTATAAGCGGAGGTTGTCTTGAAGGTGATGCATTACGAAAGGCATTGCTGGTGATGACAGAAAAAAGAACCATGCTTGTTACTTATGATACAAACGATGAGGACGATGCAAAACTGGGTATGGGACTTGGCTGCAATGGTATCATACAGGTATTGATCGAGCCGGTGGACAATGAAAATAGTAATAACCCTGTTCAATTATTGAAAGCAGTCGCCGCCAAAAGACAGAAAGCTGTTTTAGTTACATTGTTTTCATTGCACGACAGGAAAGCAAAACAACCCGGCACCTGTTTATTAATAAAGGAAGACCATACTATTACTGGAAGCGCTGAAGTTTTACAGGAAACGCTGGTGGCAGAAGCTAAAAATATGTTCGTCAGCCAAACATCTTCTTTCAAGAATTATATTTCTGAAACCTATAACCTGACAGCCTTTATTGAATATATCAAACCGGCTGTTTCACTGGTGATTGTGGGCGCCGGTAACGATGTGATGCCGTTAGTTGATATGGCCACGATCCTCGGATGGGAAGCAACCATCGTGGATGGCAGGGCTAATTATGCAAAAGCAGAACGGTTCCCCGCTGCCTGCCAGGTACTCGTTTCCAAACCGGAAGAAGTGTTGAAACAAATTGTAATTGATGAACAAACCGTTTTTGCATTAATGACGCACAATTATAATTACGACATGGCCATGCTGAGAGAATTGGCCGGCAGAAATGTTGTGTACATTGGTTTACTCGGGCCTCGGAAAAAAGCAGACCGCATAATCGGCGAATTAAAAGAGAACGGATTGAACTTGTCAGAGCAACAGTTATCAACTATCTATGGCCCCGTGGGCCTGGATATAGGCGCAGAAACATCCGAAGAAATTGCTTTATCCATCATTGCGGAAATACAAGCGGTGTTATCCGGCAGGCAAGGCAGGCAATTGAAAAATAGTGAGTATGCTATTCATGCAAGAGCAGCTACAACTATTGAAGAAATAAGGTTGATTTCAAAATAGGATACAAGGGTTTGAACCACAAAGGCACAAAGACACAGAGGCACAAAGATTTGATTTGGTCAACGAATTCCTCCGTGTCTTTGTGCCTTCCTGTCTTGGTGTTTCAAAACGATATATTAAAAAGGTATGATTAACTCTTACAGCATTATAATATTAGCCGCCGGTTCTTCAGACCGCCTCGGCAAACCCAAACAATTATTACCGTATAAAAACAAAACGCTGCTGCAATATCTGATAGATGAGGCAAAAGCCACATCAGCCCTTTCAGTACTGCTTGTATTAGGTGCCAACGCAGCAGCCATACAAAGTGAACTGCAAACAGAAAACATTCGTATCGTTATTAATGACGACTGGCAAGAGGGAATGGCCTCCTCCATCCGCTGTGGAATAAATGAACTACAAAAAATTAATCCCGCCACGGATGCTGCCATACTCATGGTCTGCGACCAACCCTATGTATCAGCATCATTGCTAAACGACCTAATACTTGCACATAATAAAACGAATAAACCTATTGTGACAAGCAGCTATGATAACACTACCGGCCCGCCCGCTCTTTTTCACAAAAGTATTTTTCAGGAATTGCTGCAATTGACAGGAGATACGGGGGCCAGAAGTATAGTACAGAAACATATAAATGATGTGGCTACTGTTTCATTTCCCAAAGGGAGCATTGATATTGACACGGCTGCCGACTATGAAGCTCTGTAATAGAATCAGTTGAGCAAAAAATGGTCATATCACAAAAAAGTAATAACTTAATTGAGTATTGAAGATATCTTACAACAATCAATAAAGAGGACATTATGGACCAAACCAACTCTCCAAGCCGCAGGCAGTTTTTAAAAACTACAGCCCTTGCAGGGGGTGGTCTGCTGCTTAGTTTTCATATGCCGGCATTTGGCAAAGGATCCGGTATTCCTGCTGCCACTAACTTTATTCCCAACGCCTTCATCCGTATTGGCACCGATGACATGGTGACAGTTATTATCAATCACTCCGAAATGGGCCAGGGCTCTTATACATCCTTGTCACAATTGGTGGCCGATGAACTCGATGCTGACTGGAGCAAAATAAAAGTTGAGTTTGCACCGGTGGATGCAGTGTATAATCACCCGGGTTTTGGCATGATGGGTACCGGTGGCAGCACCAGTACCTGGGTGGAGTGGGACCGCTTCCGCAAAGCAGGCGCCACCGGAAGACATATGCTTGTGGAAGCCGCTGCACAAACATGGAGTGTGGATGCGGGCAGTTGCAAAACAGAAAAAGGATATGTTATTCATACGACCACCGGCCGTAAATTATCGTATGGGCAATTGGTTGATAAAGCCGCCACCATAAAAGCACCGGCGGATGTAAAAATGAAGGATGCCAAAGACTATAACTTCATTGGTAAGCCGGTTAAACGAATAGATACACCAGGTAAAATAAATGGTACTGCTGTTTTTGGATTAGATGTAAAAGTGGCTGGATTATTAACAGCATTGATAGCAAGACCTCCGGTATTTGGAGGGAAAGTAAAAAGTTTTAATGCAGATAAAGCAAAGGCCATAAAAGGAGTAAAAGAAGTAGTGCAGATCGACAGGGGTATTGCAGTAGTGGCAGATGGATTTTGGGCAGCTAAGCTTGGACGGGAAGCATTGGAAATAGATTGGGATAATGGTGCCCTGGCAACATTAGACAGTACTGCACAGGGAAAACAATACGAGGAGCTGGCCAAACAACCCGGCGCTGTTGCCAAAAAAGAAGGTGATGTAAATGCAGTAAAAGATAAAGCCGTAAAAACAATTGAAGTTGCTTATGACCTGCCCTACCTGGCACATGCACCAATGGAACCACTCAACTGTGTGGCAGATGTAAGGGCCGACAGTTGCGAAATATGGGTGGGCACACAGTTTCAAACAGTCGATCTGATGACAGCGGCTTTTATCACCGGCTTAAAACCGGATCAGGTAAAATTGCATACCACATTACTCGGTGGTGGCTTTGGCCGCAGGGCAGTACTCGATGCACATTTTGTAAGTGAAGCAGTACAGGTATCAAAAGCCATGAAGGCTCCCGTAAAAGTAATGTGGACAAGAGAGGATGATATCAAAGGCGGGTACTATCGTCCGAGAGCATATCATAAAATAAGTGCAGGTATTGATGCAGCAGGCAAACCCATTTTCTGGAAACATAATGTCGTTTGCCAGTCATTTGCCGTTGGTACCCCGTTAGAAGCAATGATGGTGCAGAACGGAGTAGATGGTACAGCGGTGGAAGGGGTAGCCGATCTGCCATATCATGTTCCCAACCTGCAGGTAGAGTGGAACATGGCACCTGGTGGCGTTCCCACATTATGGTGGCGTTCAGTAGGCAGTTCACATACAGCATTTGTGGTAGAAGGCATGATAGATGAACTGGCACATGCTGCCGGCAAAGACCCCTATCAGTATCGCAGAATGTTACTGGAAAAACATCCTCGGTTATTAAAAGTAT
>JBEBIF010000573.1:0-1918 GCA_040080515.1 Chitinophagaceae bacterium
TCTTGGCTTGGCTTCTACCAGGCTCTTTTCGGGAACATTTGTAGTAACCTCTGCGTATGCATTTCCGATTCTCCAACGAGTACCGGCTGTTACGGGTTTAAATTTTCTTAATGCCATTTTTTAAATTCCAAAATTTTAAATTCCAAATTCCAACACTTCGCGGCGGTTGATTGCCATTCGGGAGACAAGACATGTCTTGTCTCTACAGGGCCGGGATTAAATATTCGAATACAAATCGATATTCTCGCCCTCTGCTACCGTTACAAATGCTTTTTTGTATGAAGGCTTGCGGCCTGATATCACACCAGCTTTTGTAAAGCGGCTTTTATTTTTACCGGGAACCACAGCTGTGTTGACTCCGATTACAGTAACACCGTAAAAGGTTTCAATTGCTTTTTTGATCTCCAGTTTGTTTGCTTTTTTGGCCACTTTGAAAGCATAGCGGCGCAGTTTATCCTGCTGGGCATTTGCTTTTTCTGTCAAAATGGGTTTTATTAATATTTCTGAAAGTTTCATCAGGAAAAATTTGAAAATTTGAAAATTTGGAAATGTGAAAATGAATCACTTCTGTTTGCACATTCCATTAATTATAAAGAACTCCTCAAAACCGGCACTGATCATTCTCACATTTCCACATCACCACATTCACACATTTATCTTACGCTTCTGCTTTTTCTTCTTCTGAAAAGATCTTTGCTGCACTTTCCGTTAACACCAGCACTTCAGAATTTACAATGTCATATGTATTGATATCGCTCAGCAACACACCCAGAACGGAAGGGATATTGCGGATAGATAACTGCACATTATCATTATACTCGGGCATGATGAACATTGCTTTTTTATCAGCAACTTTCAAATTACCCATGATAGCTGTAAAAGCACTGGTCTTTGGTGTATCCATAGTAATATCTTCCACTACTACGATCGCATTTTCCTTTGCTTTATAGCTTAGCGCAGAGATCTTGGCCAGGTCTTTTACTTTACGGTTCAATTTGAAATCGTAGCTGTGCGGTTTAGGACCGAAGATAGTACCACCACCCTTGTATAAAGGGTTACGGATATTACCCTTACGGCTGCCACCAGTACCTTTCTGGCGATGCAATTTGCGGCTGGCACCCTGTACTTCTGCACGGGTCTTCACTTTGTGGGTACCCTGGCGCTGTGCGGCGAGAAATTGTTTAACGGCCAGGTAGATAACGTGGTTATTAGGTTCTGCACCAAAGATCTCTTCTGGCAGTTCCACCGTTCTACCGGTTGCTTTTCCTTTGCTATTTAAAACTTCAACTTGCATTTTGTATGTTTTGCGGCAAGGTCTCCTTATTCAGGAGACAAGGCATGCCTTGTCTTTACTTCTGAATTAAAACAATTGAGCCATTGTGACCTGGTACAGAACCACTAACAAGGATATAATTCTTATCAGCAAATATCTTCATCACTTTCAGGCCTTTCAGCTTTACCCTGTCTGTACCGGTACGGCCGGCCATTTTCATACCCTTCATTACACGGGCAGCGTCGGAAGAGTTACCCAGTGAACCGGGAGCTCTCTGACGGTCGTGCTGGCCGTGAGATTGTTGTCCCACACCATGGAAACCGTGGCGTTTTACAACACCCTGGAAACCTTTACCTTTTGTGGTACCTACTACTTCTACTGCATCACCTTCAGCGAAGATGTCAACAGTGATAGTTTCACCAATATTTTTTTCGATTGAGAAATCTCTGAATTCTTTAGAGAATTTTTTAGGCGCTGTTTGCGCTTTTGCGAAGTGATTCTTTTCAGCCTGGGTGGCGTTTTTTTCTTTCTTGTCTCCAAAAGAAAGCTGGAGAGCATTGTACCCGTCAGACTCAGTGGTCTTTACCTGGGTAACTACACAGGGGCCTGCTTCAATAATCGTACAGGCTGTTTGTTTACCTGAAG
>JBEBIF010000125.1:0-8837 GCA_040080515.1 Chitinophagaceae bacterium
GGCCCTATCCTTGGTCGCCCGAAGTCAGCTACTTTCCGCACCGGTGATGTGGTAGGATTAGATACTATGGTAAAAGTGGCGAAGGGTGTTGCTGATAATTGTCCCACTGATGAAGCCATAGATCAGTTCAGGATACCCGCCTGGCTGGACAAGATGGTAGCCAATAACTGGCTGGGTGATAAAACCGGGCAGGGCTTTTTCAAAAAGACAAAAGGGAGCGGTGGTGAAAAAGAAATACTGACGCTGAACCTGGACACGATGGAATACGGGCCCCGGGTAAAGCCAAAATTTGCAAGCATAGAAGCAGCCAAACCGGTGGATGATCTGTACACAAGATTAAAAATGCTCGTTGCCGGGCAGGATAAAGCCGGTGAGTTCTACCGGTTGTTTCATTATGGTTTGTTCTCTTATATCTCACACCGCATTCCGGAGATCAGTGATGAGCTGTATCGTGTGGATGATGCCATGATGGCCGGCTTTGGCTGGGAGATCGGAGCTTTTGAAAGCTGGGATGTGTTGGGCCTTGCTAAAACAACCGAAGCCATGAAAGCTGCTGGTTATAAAGTCGCTCCCTGGATAGATGAAATGATTGCCGCAGGAAATAAATCTTTCTATAAAGTAGAAGGTGGTAAAAAATATTGCTACGACCCTTCTTCCAAAACATACAAAGTATTACCCGGTGGCGAGGCGTTTATTGTGATGAGTAATTATACAGACAAGCAAATATGGAAGAATGGAAGTTGCCGGTTGTATGAATTAGGTGATGATGTGCTGGGCCTGCAATGGTTCACCAAGATGGGTAGTATTGGTGGTGATGTGCTGGCAGGTATTCAAACAGCGATCGATAAAGCGGAAAAAAGTTACAAAGGATTGGTGATTGCTAATGAAGGCACCAATTTCTCTGCTGGTGCCAACGTCGGCATGATCTTCATGCTGGCGATAGACCAGGAATATGATGAACTGGACATGGCCATCCGTATGTTTCAAAATACGATGATGCGGACACGGTATTCCTCCATTCCGGTGGTGGTGGCCCCGCATGGACTGGCATTGGGTGGTGCTTGTGAACTGAGTTTACATGCAGATAAAGTTTGTCCTGCAGCAGAAACCTATACCGGCCTGGTGGAATTAGGCGTGGGACTGATTCCTGGTGGTGGTGGTACCAAAGAATTTGTGCTGCGGGCTTCAGATGAAATGCATGAAGATGAACCGGAAACGATCACGTTGAAAAATCGTTTTCTTTCTATTGCGACTGCTAAAGTAGCCACCTCAGCTCATGAAGGCTTCGGGTTGGGTGTGTACAGAAAAGGATTGGATGAAGTGGTGATGAACCAGGGACGCCGCATTGCGGAAGCAAAAAAATCAGTGATTGAACTATTTGATAGTGGCTACACGGCCCCTGTTCAGCGAAAAGATATAAAGGTACTGGGACAGTCTGCACTAGGCGCTTTATACTCCGGCATTCATGCGATGAAGACCGCTAACTATGCTACAGAACATGATTCTGTAGTTGCTAAAAAGCTGGCTTATGTAATGTGTGGTGGTGATCTGAGTGAACAAACTTTAGTTTCTGAGCAATACTTGCTGGACCTGGAAAGAGAAGCATTTCTTTCATTATGTGGTGAAAAGAAAACGCTGGAGCGGATTCAAAGTGTGCTGAAGAGTGGAAGACCGGTGAGGAATTAGGGTCCGGGGTTCGACGATCTCCGTCTGACCCGCATAAAAATATATCATATATTTGAAAAGCCTTCGTTTGGTATAAAGTCGGACGGAGACCGTCAGATCAATTAAACCAAAAACCAAACACATGCAAGTAACAGTCGTCGATTTCGCCAAAGACCGGGTCATTTATAATATGACCGGTTGCACCAAAGAGGAACTGGAAAACAAGATCAATCTTTTCTTTACGTCAGAAGGATACACTCCTAAATCAACGGAAGGAGAAACCTACACCTACACTAAAGGAAACAGGGTGATGCGTATCCTTTTTGGCGCTTTTGTAAAGTACCATAAGCAATCAGTAGTTATAAAAAATGAAGGGGAGCTTTTCTCTGTAATGCTGCATAAAGATTCTACCGGCATGTCTGGCGGACTGATCGGTATGAACCAGGTAAAAAAAGAATTTGCCCGTCTGTCTGAAGCGTTCAAAGCCTATTTTAAATAAGCCGGCACCACGCACCACTATAATCTGAACAGAAATGAAAAAGATCATTCTTATCTGTGGTTGGTTGCTGGCTGCAGTTGCAGTGCGGGCACAAACGGATCATTCCGGCGCTTATGGCTATTCCTTCAAGCCGGTGGGAGAACCTCCTGAAACAGAGAAGAACAATGGCCCGGCAGGCAACCTGGTCCTTCTTAAAATGGAAGGCAATACGTACCGCTTCTGGCTGGACATTACATTGGGCTGGCCCAATTATCATGTGGGTGAAACAGATGGCACCATTACATTTATGAATGATACAGCTTCCTTTAATAATAGTTATGAAGATGCAGAACACCCCTGCATACTGAAGTTTAAAATAAGCGGCACTACCATTTATATAGACAGCCGTTCCACTTCCTTTAATTGCGGCTTTGGTAATGGTGTTAATGCCGATGGTGAATATGCCAGGCTAAAAACACAGCCTGTATTTAATAATGACTGGTTGCGCAAAGAGTACCGGCAGTCACCAATCGCCATGATAACCGCTGCCCGGGCAGACATCTTTAAGGACGAGAAATGCCTGCATCCTTATGTTCCCAAAAAATATTTTATTAAAAACGACCGGGTCCCCAGTATTGCTGAAACAGACAAAAGTATTTATACAGAATATATAGCTGCTGATGGAAAATTCATTTACGGCTGGGTAAAGAGATCCGCATTGGAAATTGTCAAAGAATGACGCTGTATGGGAACCGCAGAAATAGCAAATAACCAGATCATCATTGTATCGCATATCATTACCTATGGTACTGCTGCTGACAGTACCATAACAGAGCTGATACGGGACGAAATTGAAACAATGTGGAATGAGCCACAGGCAAATCTATTTCTCAATGACACAACTGTATCCGTCCGGTTTCTCATTACCGGTTCTTTCCAGCCCAACCTGGTGGAGCAGGATATTTTGGAAAACACTGACCCCAGGAACAATTACTTCCGGATAGAAGAATTTGCACTTGACAACATCTCTTTTGTTGATGAATCGGAATTTAATAGCGGTTCCAATACAGGTTACTTCCTGTTGAAAAATCTAAGCAAAGGTTCTACAACAGCTGCTCATGAATACGGACACACACTTGGCCTGGATCATCCGGATGTACTCGACCTGAGAGGAAAAGGTGTTCCCGGGATCATGTATCCAAGAGGAACCCTGGTTGACCCGCAATTTCAATATGACCCTGGTAAACCTGCAGGTCAACCTGGCGGAACAATGAACCCGGTCCACCGAAGAGTATTGCAGCAGGATATTGAGAACCTGGCACTGGCCCATCTTTCCTTTACCAACAGCACAGGAATACTCGGAGATTTCACCAGCATCTGGCATCCCAATCATGCTGAAATTGGTCCGGGGGAACTGCCGTAGTTACCTGCAGTTGTCCAATGCTGCAGCGATATTTGAATATTGAAATTGAAAACCGGTCTGTAATACCTTATCACAATTTACTGTTGCACTCTTTAAAACTTCCACACTCATCCCGCCTAACACCAATTTCAGCAGGAACGAAGGCACCCGAACAGGAATAAAAAACTTTTTCCGGCTCCGTGCCAGCGTCAATGTTAACTCTTTATTCGAAACAGGGTTTGGAGCCACTGCATTATATACCCCTTGCATATTGCCGTTTTCTATTGCTGCGATATACAGCTTAACCAAATCATCAATATGTATCCAGCTGATGAGCTGCCGGCCGTTGCCTAAAATAGCTGCCACACCAAATCGCAATGGCTTCAAAAATTCTTTTAACGCTCCTCCCTGTTTACTCAGCACAATTCCGATCCGGAGTTTTACTAATCGTTTGCCCAGCTGTCTTACCGATTCAATACTTTCTTCCCATTGCCTGCAGGTGGTTCCTAAAAAATCATCGTGGTTGGGGGCTTCTTCACGGAATGGGTGGGTGTTGGGTATTTGAGGATCTGGCCCATACCAGCCAATTGCCGAAGCACTTATCACTGCCTGTACGTTATTAGGAATATTCTTCAGGCTATCCACTATCAGTTTACTGCTCAGCACCCGGCTGCTGATGATCTCCTGTTTTCTTTTGGCGCTCCATCTCTTATCGGCCACGCCAGCGCCTGCCAGGTGAATAATATAATCAGCCGTTGCTATTACTTCCTTGTCTATTGTTTGCTGCTCCACATTCCATTCGGCAAATACGGGGTTGGCATTACCCGACTGCTGCCCGGGCTGTCTTGAAAGTATCACTACCCGGTAACCTTTTTGTAATAATGCCTGTGTAAGAGCCCGGCCTGTTAATCCCGTGCCGCCCGTTATAAGTACTGTTTTCATCGTTTCTATTAAATGACATTAAAGATAACTCATGAATAACACCGGAACCGGCAATCAGTTCATCCTTTATTTATGGTAACTCATCCTGCTTCTTTTGCATGACTAAAAGAAACCACTATCTTCATTTTATAATTATCTACTTGTATGAGTACCGTTCTTTCTATTAATAACCTGGCCAAGTCTTATGGAGCTGTGCGGGCATTAAATGGAGTTTCGTTTGATGTGCCCGAAGGAAGCGTTTTCGGAATATTAGGCCCCAATGGCAGTGGCAAAACCACCCTGCTGGGCATTGTAATGGATGTGCTGAAAGCTAATGGGGGTGATTTTCTATGGTTTGGTCAGCCGGGCTCTCCGCAACAACGCCGGCGCATCGGCTCGCTGCTTGAAACACCTAACTTCTACAGCTATTTATCCGGTACTGATAATTTAAAGATCACACAGGCTATCAGTGGCCGGGGAACAAGAAAAGATATTGATGAGGTATTAAAAAAAGTAAACCTGTACGACCGGCGGTGGAGTGCTTTTAAATCCTTTAGCCTGGGAATGAAACAACGGTTGGCTATCGGAGCAGCACTTCTGGGAAATCCTAAAGTGTTGGTACTGGATGAGCCAACGAACGGACTGGACCCGGTGGGGATCTCAGAAATAAGAAAGCTGATCATCGAACTGAAAGAGCAGGGGCATACTATCATCATGGCCAGCCACCTGCTGGATGAAGTGGAAAAAGTATGTACTCATGCCGCTATTTTAAAAACCGGCAACCTGATAACCACCGGTGATGTGGAGCATATAATGATGGATGAAGATGTGGTGGAACTCAGCGCTGCGGACATCAATGCATTGCTGGCTGTTTTAAAAAATATGGGAAAAGAAGTGTTGGTGGATGAAAAAGCCAATACCGTACAGATCATTTTTCCAAAGGGTACCGCCAAAATGGATGCACTCAACCAGCATTGCTTTAATAATGGTGTGGTGCTTACCCAACTGGTGCTGAGAAAGAAAAGACTGGAAGCAAGATTCTTTGAACTTACAAACAACTAGATACCTGTCCAACAAAGATGCAAAGGATACTAAGTATTACCGGCTTAGCGACTTAGCTGAAATAAAATAGTAAAACTATGATGACGCTGATACGTACAGAATGGCTGAAGATGAAGAAGTACAATGCCTTTTGGTGGATACTGGGCATTACGGCTCTTTCTTATCCGGGCATTAACTATATTTTTTATCTCGGTTTTGAAAACCTTATAGGTCAGCCTACACAAGCCAGCCAATATGCCAAACTGGCCCTGGGCAATCCTTTTAGTTTTCCTGAAGCATGGCATACGGTGGCCTATTTTTCCTCCTGGTTTGTGTTTATTCCCGCTGTGATCATTATCATGTTCATCAGTAATGAATATACATTCCGTACACACCGGCAAAACATCATTGATGGCTGGAGCCGCAACCAGTTTATTACCAGTAAGCTGATGGATGTGGTAATAATTTCATTGATCATCACTTTACTATACGCCGCTGTCTCTATCGTGTCTGGTTTTTCAAATGAAACGAGCATGGCTAATAATACCTGGAGCAAAGCTTATTTTATTGGCTTATTTGCCTTACAGACCTTTGCTCAATTATCCATTGCCTTTTTGGCGGGCTTTCTTATTAAAAAAGCATTTTTAGCCCTGGGTGTTTTCCTCTTCTACTTTATTATTTTGGAGAACCTGATCGTGGGACTGTTCCGCTGGAAGCATAGTACTATTGGCGATTATATGCCACTGGAGATATCTGATAAATTGATTCCGCCTCCCGGTTTTTTCCGGCTCCTGGACCCTGCAAGCTATCAGAAATCACTGGATGATATCAAGCTGCATGTTCTTCTTACCATTGTTATCACCATTGCCATCTGGGCCATCTGTTACCGTATCAATAACAAAAGAGATCTGAAGTGATTCCACCTGACATTGAAATGGGTACTCTTCAATTAAGATAAATGCAGCGCCCAGAGAAGAAGGAGAAAAAGAGGAATACAAAAATGCGTAGTCCGAAGAATTCGAAACACCCTGTGTCTATTACTCTTTCTCTCTTTTACCTCCGGGCGAGATGTATTCCCCACCACTTTATAACAAAAGAGATCTGAAGTAAGTATCCTCCGATACGTTTCAGATCTCTTTGTTCAGTTATTATACTGCTGTATTATTATTGCGCCAGTGATACTCTTATTTGTATTCCTCCTCTTGTATTGGTGATCGGGAAGGCATTGCTGATCTTGGGAATATTCCTGTTTTGCTCAAAATAGAATTTCAAGCTTACCCGGTTGTTCAGTACATAGTCAATGGATGGGGCAATACGGATCACTTTCTGTCCTGCTGTACCAAATGAAGTTCCCTGGTCCAGCTTACTGTTTGATGTAGCATCATCCCTGTAACTAACATCTATGCGGAGTGTAACATCATTATCCAATTGCTTCTTCATGAACGGAAGTTTCTTGATCAGCGGTACGCCTTTCTGTCTCCAGTTCAATCCAAAGGTCATTTCTGTAGAACGGTTCTCTGCCAGCTGGTAATCGATCAGGCTCAGGCTTAGGGTACGGGTCTTCTTATACTCAAACCTTGTTTGCAACTGGTTGGTAAAGGTCATGTCTATTTCAAACAGCGGATCAAAAGATTCCTGTATGGTAATATTTGGTACCAGGAAATAAGGCACATAGTTGCCGGTAAGCGGATCCACAAAGCTGGGATAACCAATGCGCAGCGGATCAAAGAACAACAGTGCGGTATTGAAGCTGTTCATGCTAAACGTACTGTGATATCCATGCCGTACCGAGAAGTTGGTAAATATCTTATCCAACCCGGGCAGCCTTGACAGGCCATTATAGGTAACAGTCCAGTTGGGTTTGGGAATAATACCAGAGAAAGGATTTGACCGCAGGTTGGGATTACTGTTCTTGGCAATATTCACACTCAACGGATCTTTTTTAGTATAGGCTGCAAGAAATGACGGTATCACCACATCCTGTGCGTACCGGCCATATCCTTTATAATAAGCAGGATCATTGGGGTCTATTGCACCACCCTGGTAATTATTAAGACCAGCCAGCTTGGCGGAAATAATGGCCCTGTTATTCTCAAATGTCTTAAACGTTTCAGATACTTCGTTGGGATTAAACTTGCTGAACAATGTTTGATAGGAAATATAACTTACACTAAAGCTTCCCAGTGCATACGCATTTAAGCGGGCCAGTGTTGCCGGGCCAGTTTTGCCATCAATATCCTTAAACAATTCTGAGTAATCCTTGGAGTATGTTTTATCCAGGTTCACATCAATATTAAAATCACGGAAGGGACTCAGTTGCGCCGTCAGGTTCAGCCGCTGCCGGTATTGCTGGCGTATCATCTCACTTACCAGTGAGTCGCTGGAGAGCAATCCTCTTGCACCAAAATTATTAATCCAGTTGGTATCTGGCTGGTAACCGAATATGAATCCAAATCCCGGTTCACGGCTTTTGGGATTATAGCCCAGTACTTTGGTACTGTCCATATAACCTGGCAGTGTAGTACCCATTTCTTCTGTGTACTGGATACCTACCCGCTTGAGTGATGTTGCTATCCGTACCAGGAATTTAGCTACGTTGCTCACCTCTGGCAGTTCATTCGGGTTTTTCTTTTCTTTTACCTTCTTTACTTTTTTCACTTTCGGCTTCTTGATCCGGATGATCTTGCCTTTTTTATTACGGATCGTATCTGCCTTAGTGGCGGCGCCAGCATTTCCCTGCTGGTTTATTTGCTGCGGCAGTTGTTGCTGCGGCTCCGGTTGTTTGCCCGGTTGCGGCTGGTTATCATCATCTGCACCAGCTTTTCCTTTATTGTCTTTTCCTCTTCCTCCGCCGGATTTATTATCACCACCAGATTTTCCGCCACCTCTTGGATTATTGCCGCCGCTTCTGCCACCGGGCGGGTTGGGTGAGTTGGTATTCACCGCTCTTAAGAACCGCCATTTATTATACAGTTCTTCAAATTTCAATTCTCCATTAATGGTCCTTGTTTGTGTATTAGCCAATATATTTCCAAGGTTAATGGAATCTGTTCTGGCCAGTAATGATCCTGCAAGCCAGTTGTACTTGGTATTATAGCTGGCCCTTAATGTTGTCCAGTCGAGGAATGGTATCTTATTGGTAGGTACATTATAATTGATTGTCAGGTCCTGGCTGTAATCGGTATTTCTTCCGCCTTTGAACACATTGTCCCGTACCTGGCTCTTTTTGTCTTTGGTATCAATACGGCCAGCCGGCTCATCTATACGGGCCCGGTTGGTGGCGCTGAAGTCGAGGGAGATAGAACGGGTAAGGTTCCATTGCATGATATA
>JBEBIF010000574.1:0-1914 GCA_040080515.1 Chitinophagaceae bacterium
TTATCCTACAGAGCCTTTTCAACCAGCGCCTCCCGGCGGAGCTCCAACCTGGAAAAACATAGCTGGTAATATTGACAACAAAGGTCTGGAAGCAGCTATAAATGCCGCTATCATTACCAAGAAAGATCTGTCATGGGACTTTGGTGTGAATGCTACGTTTGTAACGAATGAAGTGTCTGGTCTTAACGCCCAGATCAATACGGGGGGGTTACATGGTCAGGGTATTACAGGTACTACTGTTCAGGTTATCAAGAATGGTTTGCCAATCAATGCATTCTTTACAAAAAGATTTTTGAGCTGGGATAAAAGTGGAGTTGGAGGTACAGCTTTTGCCGTATATGAAGATGATGGCTATACCTATTTTTATGTAGGCAACCCAAATCCCAAAATGGTTTTAGGTCTTAGTACTACATTGCGCTACAAAAAGTTGAGTTTAGTAGCTAATATGAATGGAGCTTTCGGACATGATATCTACAACAATACACTGAACAGTGTTATTAATGTGGGTAGCATCAGCAATGGTAAAAACATTGCCTTGTCTGTATTCCGTGATCCGGTAAAAGAGTCCTTTGCCAATCCGCTTTCTGCTTCTTCCCGGTTCCTGGAAAAAGGGAATTACCTTAAAATGGCAAATATGACCTTGTCTTATGCTTTTGGCGATATAGGCAAACATATCAAAGGGCTGAATGTTTACATCACAGGGCAAAACCTTTTTGTACTTACTGACTTTACCGGATTTGATCCGGAAGTAAACGTGGATAAGAGTCAGGGGGGTGTTCCTTCAACAGCTATTGAGTACATACCATATCCATCAGCAAGGATATTCAGCTTTGGAATAAATGTTGGATTTTAAATCTTAACTATTTAAACAAATACTTATGATACGTAAATTAATATTTTCACTTATAATAACTTCGCTTGTTGCAGCAGGTTGTACCAAGCTGGATGAGAAACTTAATGCAGAGGTTTCAACCCAAGGTGGCGGTGGTGGTAGCTTGAATGCCGGGTCACTTCTTACAGGTATTTATGATAACATCCGGGGAACGTTTCAGGGTCAGGAAGGAGTATATGCATTATGGGAAATGACCACAGATGAACTCATCGGCCCCACCCGTGGTGGTGATTGGGATGATAATGGTGCCTGGAGAGTACTGCACGCACATAAATTTGATGCAGACCATATCCGCATCCGTGAAGTATTTGCCAACCTCGGTGGTGTTATGTACAGTGCGACTGACTTGCTCCGCTTCAATCCCACCCCTCAGCAAAAAGCTGAAGCCAGAATGTTAAGAGCTTTTGCCGAATTCATGATGCTGGACGGCTGGGGACAAGTACCCTATATTGAACCAGGGTCAACTACTCTGGAACCGCCAAAAGTACGGGTTGGAACTGCAGAACTGGATTATATAATAAGTGAACTTCAGGCTGCACTACCTGATTTACCAGATGCGCCTAAAACAAGAGCTAATAAGAATGCTGCAAGAGTATTATTGATGAAATGCTACCTGAATAAAGGCATGATCGCTAACAGGGCAGCACCCACATTTGCAGCTGCAGATATGAACCAGGTAATTACACTGGCTGACCAGGTGATCTCTTCAGGTTTATTTTCTTTCCGCCCGGTTTATTTCGATGCCTTTGCCCCAAATAACGGAACAATCGGTACCGAGAATATCTGGACACAGGAAAACCTTGGAGGTGTATCTTCCGCAAATATCCGGTCAAGATATTATTCTACCTCACACTATAACATGACCATCTCTGGCTGGAATGGCTTTACCACTTTGTCTGATTTTTATAACAAATTTGAAGCTTCTGATAAAAGAAGAGGTATTGCTTATCCTTACAGTTCTCCCGGTGCGCCAGCCAACCCCGGAAACAGGATAAACGTTGGTTTCCTGAGAGGCCAGCAAT
>JBEBIF010000575.1:0-1911 GCA_040080515.1 Chitinophagaceae bacterium
CCATTGTGGTAGCCATTCTTTTTGGATATTCCTCAGTAATACTAGTGATGCTGATGGGACAGAGCCGTGTATTCTTTAGCATGAGTAAAGATGGGTTGATCCCCAAAATTTTCTCTGCTGTAAACCCCAAAACACAAACACCTGCAAAAAATAATTTCTTATTTATGCTTTTTGTCAGTGCTTTTGCTGCATTTGTACCGGCGAGAGTGGTTGGCGAAATGACAAGTATCGGAACATTGTTTGCATTCATCCTGGTATGTATTGGTGTTTGGGTGATGAGGAATAAAATGCCAAATCTGCCAAGAGCATTCAAAACACCAATGGTTCCACTGGTTCCTATTTTGGGTATTGCCACTTGTTTATTCATGATGGTGTTCTTACCAATGGATACCTGGATCCGTTTGTTGGTTTGGATGCTGATCGGTCTGGATGTTTACCTCGTATATGGAGCTAAAAACAGCCATCTCGGTAATGGAACATCCAGCAGAAAAGGAATGAAGCTGGCCCGCTACACAGGTATTGCTCTTGCGGTGCTCTTAGCTGTAGTTGGTTTACTCCATCAATATACTGTAGGGTTTGATGCTGACAGAACATTACTTTATATATCTATCGCTTTTGCAGTTGTTCATGCTGTGTTGTATGCCAGCAAACTTGGAAGAGCAGAAGATAAAAGCTGATAAACATGCAAATCTTTGGTTAAACCGTCCCGCTTTGCGGGGCGGTTTTTCATTTCCACTCATTGCCTTAGATTTGCACCCGCCTGCGGCAGGCTTGGCGGGCAAGGCTCTCTAAAGACTAATTAACTAATACCCAATTAACCAGAAGAAATGGGAAGAATTTTTGAAGTACGTAAATCCTCGATGTTTGCCCGCTGGGATAAAATGGCAAAGAACTTTACCCGTATCGGTAAAGAGATAATTATTGCCGTAAAAGCTGGTGGTCCTGACCCTAAAGATAATGCTGCCCTTCGACGCTGTTTTCAGAATGCCCGTAGTGTGGGTATGCCTAAAGACCGGGTGGAAGCCGCCATTAAAAGAGCACAGGGCAAAGAACTAGTGAACTATGATGAGATACTGTACGAAGGGTATGCCCCGCATGGCGTAGCCATTCTTGTTGAAACAGCCACCGATAACCATGTAAGAACAGTTGCGAATGTGAAATCCTGTTTTACCAAGGGACATGGTACATTAGGCAACAGCGGCAGTGTGTCTTTTCAGTTTAAGAAGATGGGAGTATTTAAATTAAAGCCCGATGGATTGAATGCAGAAGACATGGAACTGGAGCTGATTGATTTTGGTTTGGAAGAGCTTGGGGAAGGCACCGGTGAAAATGGAGAAGATATATTAGTCGTTCGTTGCGGCTTTACCGATTTTGGTAATATGCAAAAAGCACTGGAAGATAAAGGCATCGTTCCAATAACTGCTGAATTGGAATGGATACCCTCCACTACTGTTCCGCTGAATGATGAACAGGCAGCTGATGTAAGTAAGCTGATTGATAAATTAGAACAGGATGAAGATGTACAGAAAGTGTTTCATAATATGGGATAGAAAATTATCAATTACAAGACCTTGGTAAATTCCGCATAAACAGTTTTGCTTTCTCCGCAAAAGCCTTTCCCGGTTCAGTGGCATACTGAATATCCAGTGCTTTTAATTGTACTTCGAGATTTTGCAATTGCCCGTCCTGACTATGCAGACAGGAAATACGCAGTTGATATTTCTGGCGGCTGGCTTCATTACTTGTTTGTGCTTCCCTTTGTTCTGCCTCGCATATTTTTACTTTATTTTCCAGCACCATTTGTTGAGTAACCGCTATATAGTCCATCATTTGTCCCATCGCCTGCTGGGTTTGCAAATTCTGATAGCTGTTACCCTGCTGGCTTGTGTGAAGTCTTACTCCCTGCACCCT
>JBEBIF010000576.1:0-1907 GCA_040080515.1 Chitinophagaceae bacterium
TACAGCAGTCTGTGCCAACGGAGTTCCGTTTGTATGGAATGGAATCAGTATACCGGGAGCCGGAGCTTATCCGTTCACGACACTGAGTGCAGCGGGATGCGATTCAACAACAACACTGAACGTAAGTATCATTCCATTGATCAATGTAAGTATCGACACAGCGGTCTGTGCCAATGGAGTTCCGTTTGTATGGAATGGTATCAGTATACCGGGAGCCGGAGCTTATCCATTCACGACATTAAGTACAGCGGGATGTGATTCAACAACGACACTGAATGTGACGATAAACCCACTTCCTGTTGTTAATGCCGGAACATATCCCGCAGTTTGTATAAATGGTTCTGCAATTACACTGAGTGGTACTCCTGCTGGAGGCACTTTCAGCGGCCCCGGCGTAACAGGTAATTTATTTAATCCAACTGTTGCGGGATCAGGCAATCATATTGTTACATATAGTTATACCAATTCCAATGGATGCAGCAACACAGCTACAGTTACAATTACTGTTAATCCACTTCCTGTTGTTAATGCCGGTACCTATCCTGCAATATGCAGAAACGGAGGTTCGATTACGTTAAGCGGAACTCCAGCCGGCGGCAGCTTCAGTGGCCCTGGCGTAACAGGCAATATATTTAATCCGGTAACTGCTGGCGCAGGTATTCATACCATAACTTATAGTGCCGGGGTTGGCTGCAGCAATACTGCCACAACAACAATTACTGTAAATGCAGAGCCAACGCTGATCATTACTAATCCTGCTGGAGTATGCGCTGGCTCAACGGTAGATCTGACTTCAACAAACATTACTGCCGGAAGTGATCCGGGACTCACCCTTGGTTACTGGACGAATGCTGCCGGAACAATTGCTCTTACCAATCCGAATGCAGTAAGCACAAGCGGTACATATTATATCAGCGCAGTAAATAGCAACGGTTGCAGATCAATAGCACCCGTAATAGTAACAATTTATCCGGTTCTGACTGCTTCATTAACAGGAGGAGGAACTATATGTGCAGGATCAGGCAAAACACTGACAATAACTTTTGCAGGAACATCACCATTTGCATTTACTTACACCGATGGCACTAATGCCATTACCACCAATGGTATAAATTCTGCATCCTATCAGTTTACTGTTAATCCTGCTCTTACTACTACTTATACGCTTACCAGTATTAGTGATGCAAATTGTACCAATACAGCAAATAGCAGCTCAGTGATAATTACTGTAGAACCGCTATTAGCGCCGATGCGGTACACTTCCGTTACGGCATCTGCGAATGTGCCCATGCAACTTATTGCAAGAAATTTAGGAAATAGTTATTCTTATAACTGGGCTCCTGCGGTGGGCTTAAATACTTATGTTGTTTACAATCCAATATTTAATTATAACAACCAGACAGAATATACTATTGCGATTACTTCCCCTGCCGGTTGCAAAGTGGTAGATACATTATTGGTAAGATTACCTGTCCAATCGCCTGTTATCAACATAGATATTTTTGTTCCAAAAGCATGGAGTCCCAACGGTGATGGGCACAATGATCAATTGCGTCCATTGACACTAAATATCAGGGAGATCAGGTACTTCAGAATATTTAACAGGTGGGGAGAATTGGTATTTGAAACAAATGTCATGGGCCAGGGTTGGGATGGAATATACAAGGGTAAGCCGGGTGTGATGGATACTTATACATGGACGGCTGAAGCGATAGGAACTGACGGAAAAATTATCAGGCGGAGTGGAAACTCAGTTTTACTGCGATAAAAAATATTACAATATGAGAAAGATGAAAAATATTTTATTTATGCTTACTGTAGTTTTAACTACAGGCAGAATCTCGGCTCAGGATCCGAGTTTCGCCCAATTCTTTGCGTCTCCATTGAATGTAAACCCTGCATTGACT
>JBEBIF010000577.1:0-1900 GCA_040080515.1 Chitinophagaceae bacterium
ACTGTGGAGCTACACTTATTTAAAGAGAAATATGTTTTCAGACAGGTACTTTTGTAAAAACCAGCGGCTATGCAATTTCATTTCCAGGAGTTCCTGACGCTTACCTTCACTCTTTTTGCAGTTATTGATGTAATAGGCTCTGTGCCAATGCTTATTTCGTTGAAAGAAAAAATGGGTGGCATAAATGCCTGGAAGGTAACGCTCATTTCAGGTGGGTTAATGGTATTGTTTTTCTTTATCGGCAAGCCCTTCCTCAACCTGCTGGGGGTGGATATAAAATCATTCGCCGTAGCCGGTTCTATTGTCATTTTTATCCTCGGCCTGGAAATGGTGCTCGGCATCGAATTCTTCAAAACGGAGAAAGGAGCACCATCCGGTACCGTGGTTCCTATTGCATTCCCCTTAATTGCGGGCAGCGGAACGCTGACCACCATTATGTCCCTAAAAGCCACTTTTGAAAGAAAGGAACAGAATGAGTATATGATATTGCTGGCCATCCTTATCAACCTGGTGGTAATATATATAGTACTTCGTTCTTTAAACCTGATAGAAAAAGCCCTGGGTAAGGCAGGTTTATTAGCGGTAAGAAAGTTTTTTGGCGTAATTTTGCTCGCCATTGCCGTAAAGGTGTTTACGACCAATGCAAGTGGGTTGATTAAATAATGTGAAGATTTGAAAATATGAAAATTTGGAAATGAGTTGTCCGTAATTGGGAGTTGCTCCATCTAAAAGGAAATATTTATACTGAGAAGATCTCATTTTCACATTTCCCACATTTTCTAATTTTCAAATTGCCTGGCCTCGTCGTACAATGGATAGTATAAGAGTTTCCGAAGCTCCAGATACAGGTTCGATTCCTGTCGAGGCTACTACCACCACCCAAAATACCGGCCACCCTAGCACAGCCGGTATTTTTAACCACCACCACCACACTTCCCCACAACACTTCCACCGGTTCAAAAGAACAGTATTAATAACCTAATCAATCGTGACCGATGAAAGAAATGACGGAAGATTTTGTGCCCCGCCTCAACCAGTTTACCGAACTGCTGAAAGCGGCCTACCAGCTTCATGCAAAACAGATCAAACAGCTCGGCGCCTGGCAAACACAACTAAAGGATGAAAATAAAAAACTGCAGGAGCAATTAAAGAAACAGTATGACGAACAACAGTATAAAAATGCCAACGCTGCTAATACCGTTGCCAAACACCTGTCCGCAACAGATACCTTTAAAGAAAAAGCAACGGAGGTAAGGGCCGTATTTCAGGAGCTGGTGCAACAGGCCAATGAACAGCTCGGCGGCTTCAGTTCGCATTGGGGTGGTTATATTGAAAACCTGGGCGTGCAATATACCCTGGCGATGTTGAAAAAGGATTACCAGGTACATACCTCCATACAGAAATTCAAACGCTGGTGGCATAAAAGCCGCAACGTGGAAATAGACCTGCTCGGCATCAGCGATACACATTTGTATGTTGTGGAAGTAAAGAACCAGCTAAAAGAAGACACCTTCAAACAAATGCTGACCGTATTGGAAAAGATCAAAGAAAAAGTGCCCGAGTATGCCCACCTGCAGATACAGCCCGTATTCATATGCGTGCATGCTGAAGAACCACTCATCAATACCACCGTTATGAGCGGGGTATGGATCATACGGTACCGGGGATTTGACAACGATGATCCGAAGGAGGAGTTTGAATGGCTGCGAAAGGACAGATAACAGGAAAAGAGAAAATAAACCAGGCTATCCTCTTTCTCTCTTTATCCTCTGTGCGACATCTCTCTCATAGACATCAAAGGCCTCGCCCGGAGAAAAAAGAGGAAAAGAGAAAATAAACCAGGCTATCCTCTTTCTCTCTTTACCCTCTGTGCGACATCTCTCTCATAGACATCAAAGGC